>JAHZJY010000030.1 GCA_022600695.1 Actinomycetes bacterium
CAACCGGGAGACCCTCGAGGTGCACTACAAGGGTAAGACCATCTCGCAGGTCCTCGATATGTCCATCGAGGACGCCTCCGAGTTCTTCCAACCCATCAGCAGTATCCACCGCTACCTGAAAACCCTGGTGGATGTGGGTCTAGGGTACGTACGCCTCGGTCAGCCCGCCCCGACGCTGTCCGGCGGGGAAGCCCAGCGGGTGAAATTAGCCGCCGAGCTGCAGAAGCGGTCCACCGGTCGGACTGTCTACATTCTCGACGAGCCCACCACCGGGCTGCATTTCGAGGACATCCGCAAACTACTGAAGGTCATCAACGGACTGGTCGACAAGGGCAATTCGGTGGTCGTGATCGAACACAACCTCGATGTCATCAAGACCTCGGACTGGGTCATCGACATGGGCCCCGAAGGGGGAGCGGGCGGGGGCACCGTGGTGGCCGAGGGCACACCCGAAGAGGTTGCCGTCGAGGCGAAAAGCTATACCGGGGGTTTCCTGGCCGGGCTACTTGCGACGCCTGCGCCCAAGAAGTCGCGGCGCCGGCGCAGGGTCAGCGCGTAGTCGTTCCCGGCGGGATTGCCGGCCCGGATTGTTGCCGGCGCGTCAGGATGAAATCCGGATATGCTATCGAGTGCGGGGCCCTGGGCGGTGCCGGGCTAATCGGACCCGAAATCATTCGCCACCAGTGCCGGTTCGATCAGTCCGGCTTGTTCATCGAGGCGCGGATCTCCTCGAGTTTCTCGGCGGCAGCCTGCTGACGGGACTCATACCGCTCGGCGGCGGTCCTGGCCTCGGGGGTGTCCTCTGCCAGTTCGGTGGCGCCGAGTGCGGTGCCCAATCGGGTCTCGATCTTGTCCCGGACACCCTCAAGTGTCGGCACACCCGACGGGGTGTAGCCGGTCTCCGGCGCGGGGGGAGCAACCGTCGGCAGGAGCGGGTCCGCCGCGGGCGGCGGTTGGCGATCAGTTGCCATCTCGGCGTCGGGTGCGGGCCCGGGTTCCGGCGCAGGCGGATCGTCGGCCATGGGACTCACCGTACTCCCGCGAGCCGGGGGACAGGCGCTGGAGCCCGCGTTACCGGGGCGACCGGTCACGCTATCGCGGCTTCGCCAGCGGGAAGGGCAGGGTTTCGCGGATACTGCGGCCGGTGATCAGCATCACCACCCGATCCACGCCCACACCGAGACCGCCGGTCGGTGGCATGGCGTACTCCATGGCCTGCAAGAAGTCCTCGTCGAGTTCCATGGCCTCCGGATCGCCGCCGGCCGCCAGCATGGACTGCTGCTGCAGCCGGAGACGCTGTTCGACGGGATCGGTGAGTTCGCTGTAGGCCGTACCCAGCTCCACACCCCAGGCCACCAGGTCCCAACGTTCGGCGACTCCGCGGCGGTGACGGTGCGGCCGGGTCAGCGGCGCCACCGAGGTCGGGAAATCGGTGTAGAAGGTGGGCGCCTCGGTGCGGCCCTCGACAAGGCGCTCGTAGAGTTCCAGAATCACCGCACCGGTGTCCCAGTGGGTCAGATACGGGACCTCGGCCTGGTCGCACAATCGGCGGAGCGTAGGCAGTTCGGTATCGGCGTCAACGGATTCGCCCAGCGCCTCCGAGACGGCGTCGTGCACCGTTTTGACGGCCCAGCGCCCGGAAATGTCCACCGGTTCCACAGCGCCCGCGCGGCCCGCGCCGCCGGGCCGCATCACCACGGCCGAGCCGTTGGCGGCGGTCGCGGCGTTCTGGATGAGTTCCCGGCAGCCGTCGATCCAGACCAGGTAGTCCGCGTGCGCCTGATAGGCCTCCAGCAACGTGAACTCAGGGTTATGGCTGAAGTCGACACCCTCGTTGCGGAACGCCCGGCCGAGTTCGAAGACGCGTTCCACGCCGCCGACACAGAGACGCTTGAGGTAGAGCTCTGGTGCGATACGCAGGTACAGGTCAAGGTCGTAGGCGTTGATGTGGGTCTGGAACGGTCGGGCGTTGGCTCCGCCGTGGATCTGCTGCAGGATCGGAGTCTCGACCTCGAGGAATCCCTTATCGAACAACGTGTCGCGGATCGAGCGCACGATATCGCTGCGGGCCCGGATAAGGCCGCGGGCCACCGGATTGATGGCCAGGTCGACATAGCGGGCCCGCACCCGGGCCTCTGGGTCGGTCAAGCCCTTCCACTTGTCGGGCAGCGGCCGCAGACACTTGCCCAGCAAGCGCCAGCCGTCGACCAGCACCGAGCGGGTTCCGCTTCTGCTCAGGCCCATCCTGCCGGTTACCTCGACCAGATCGCCGAGATCGATACAGGCGAAGTCGGCTGCAGTGCTGTCGATTTCGGATTTCTCCAGCAGCAGCTGAACGTCACCGGACCAGTCTCGAAGCATCGCGAAGGTCACGCCGCCGTAGTCCCGGCTCCGAAGCACCCGGCCGGCTACGGTCACCGGTGTGCCGTCATCGGCGGCCAGGGCGGCCGCGATGGTGTGGCTCGGTTCGCGTCCCACCGGATACGGCTCGACTCCGTCCGCTCGCAGTGCCGTCAGCTTGGCCATCCGCACCCGGACCTGTTCGGGGAGCCGGTGCCGCTCGGTCTGCTCGGCCGTCGCCTCGGCGACCGGAGCGCTGCCGTCGGGGTGTAGCCGCCCGGTCGCGATGACGCCCGGCGGGACCGCCGAGCGGTGGCCGGTGTGCTGTCTGGACCGCCGCGAGAACGGCAGCACCAGGAAGCCCTCGGCGATCACCGATGCCACCCCGACCCGCGGGACCAGACGGGTGTCCTCGTAGCAGGCATACCGCGGCACCCACTGCGGCTGGTACTTCGTATTCGATCGGTACAGCGTCTCCAGCTGCCACCACCGGGAGAAGAACACCAGCAGCGCACGCCAGAGCCGCGCCACCGGGCCCGCGCCCAGCCGGGCGCCTTCTTCGAACGCCGACCGGAACATGGCGAAGTTCAGCGAGATCCGGCTGACACCGATGGTGTCGGCCTGCGCGAGCAGATCGCTGACCATCAGCTCGACGGTTCCGTTGGGCGACTGTGGAGACCGCCGCATCAGGTCCAGCGACAAGCCGTTACTACCCCAGGGGACGAATGACAGAATCCCGACCGCATCTTCGGTGTCACCGTTCGACCCCTTTGCCGACCCGGCCCGGAGGGCTTCAACCAGTAGGCAATCACCGTCAGCGCGATCACCCAAACGGCCGAGGGCCATCGAGAAACCACGCTCGGTCTCGGTATCGCGCCAACTATCCGCGCGTTTGATGACCCGGGCCATTTCCTCGGCGGACAGCTCGCGGTGGCGGCGCATCCGCACCGTTAGCCCGGCCCGCCGGGCCCGGGTGACCGCCTGGCGCACACCCCTCATATCCGCCCCGGACAGCCGGAACCTGTCGGGATAGAGAATCGCCTCGTCGCCGAGTTGCAGTGCGCTCAAACCGGCCTCCCGGTAGGCCTGCGCGCCGGTCGAACTGGCTCCCATCACCCCGGGTGCCCACCCGTAGGCGCGGCACAGCTTCAGCCATGCCGCGATGGCCTGCGGCCAGGCTCGCGGGTCGCCGACCGGATCCCCGCTGGCCAGGCATACGCCGATCTCCACCCGGTAGGTGACGGCGGCACGACCGCTCGGCGCGAAGATCACCGATTTGTCCCGCCGGGTGGCGAAGTAGCCCAGCGAGTCGTTCTTGCCCCACGCCTCAAGGAGGCCACGGATCGCCGACTCGTCCTCGCCGGTCAGGGCGTTCTCCGCCCGTTGAGACTGGAACAGCACGACAGCCGCGGCCATCAGCGCAATGGCGCCGAACAATCCGAACAGGGCGTTGAGGAAGACATGCGGTTTGCCGACGAACAAGTCCGGGGTGGCGACGGCGAAGCCGCTGACCCGGTTTATCGCGTAGGGCAGCCGGTAATCCCGCTGCAGCGACCCGGGGAAGAGTTCAAGCAGACCCCAGGCCAGCAGAATTCCGACAACGTTGACCGCCACCAGCACGGCGACTGCCTTGAAGACCGCGCCCCGGCGCACTTTGGCCCAGAACTCGTTGTAGGCCAGCACGAGCAGCACCAGAGCCGCGATGTGCAGGGTCAGTCCCAGGAACTCCCCGACGTCCTCGAACCGTGTGCCTGCCGTCCCGGTCAGCCCCGCGATATCGAATCCGACCGCGAGCAGCAGGTTGGCCACCAGCACCCACCAGGCGATCCGTTTGCGGGCGGCGAGGGCGCCGGCCATAACCGCCAGCGCGAATGCCCAGGCGAAGCTGGTGTCGGGGAAGTTGAACAGATAGTTGTCGATGAACTCGCGCGGCACCCTGGTGAGGTGGCGCACACCGGTCGACACGCTCGACAGCAGGGCTGCGGCCGCGATGGTGCCCAAGACCAGGCCCGAAGCGGCTGGCACCCAATGCAGCCGCGAGCGGGCTCCGGACCGGTTTGTCGTGGCCGTCATAAGCGGCCAGGGTATTCCGCGAAACCCGGCTGGATGGGCAACGGCTCACTTCACCGTGCCGGTGTGCCTTTCGCCCGGACCGTGGCCGGGCTCGTCCGGGGCGGCGCTGGCCTCCCGGAAGGCCAATTGCAAGCTACGTAGACCGTCGCGCATCGGTCCCGCGTGCGGTCCCAGGAATTCCTTCGCCCCGTCCAGCAGTCCGGCCAGCGCGCTGATCAGCCGACGGGCCTCGTCGAGATCACGGTGCTCGCTGATATCCGGGTCGGGGGAGGCGAGTCCGATCTTCTCGGCCGCCGCGCTCATCAACATCACGGCGGCTCGGCTGATGATCTCGATGGCGGGGACGTCGGCCAGGTCGCGGATGTCAGGTTCGTCCGTCATGCCTGTTAGACTCGCATGTACGACCGTCCCGGCTGACGCTGGGACAGCAAGTGGAGTCCCGCTCCCACCGCTGGCCGCGAGATTGAACATCAAGGCCCAGCGGTCCGGTCACGGATGTCTCCGGATATCCGTTCTGCGCACAACGCAGGCGGCACAAGTCGTGATCGGTCGGCATCGGGCCCTGCGACCAGCAGGGCCTTTTCGCTGGTGGTGTGGTTTCTTCCGAAGCGGTCCCCGGTGTCTCCGGTCGGTCGAATACGGAAACCTAACCAGGGAGGCCCCATCAGCACTGAGACCCGCGTCAACGAGCGCATTCGCGTACCGGAAGTCCGATTGATCGGACCGGGCGGTGAGCAGGTAGGCATTGTGCGCATCGAAGACGCTCTCCGCGTCGCCGCGGATGCCGATCTTGACCTCGTCGAAGTAGCCCCGGATGCCATACCTCCGGTCTGCAAGATCATGGACTACGGCAAGTTCAAGTACGAGACGGCCCAGAAGGCGCGCGAGTCCCGCAAGAATCAGCAGCAGACCGTTGTCAAGGAACAGAAACTTCGTCCCAAGATCGACCCACATGACTATGCGACCAAGAAGGGCCATGTCATCCGCTTCCTCGAAGCGGGATCCAAGGTCAAGGTGACGATCATGTTCCGCGGCCGCGAGCAGTCCCGACCCGAACTCGGGTATCGGCTGTTGCAGCGACTCGGAGCCGATGTCGCCGACTACGGATTCGTCGAGACATCCGCCAAACAGGACGGCCGAAATATGACGATGGTGCTGGCCCCGCACCGCGGCGCGAAGACTCGTGCCAAAGCGGCCGAACAAGCCAGCAGTCCGCCGGGGGCAACCCCGGCGGCCGGCGCTGAAACCAGCGCCGAGCAGACCTGAGAACAGCAGACCTGAGAACAAAGGAACCCGAGGACAGCATGCCCAAGGCCAAGACCCACAGCGGTGCGAGCAAGCGATTCCGTCGCACCGGTACCGGGAAGATAGTGCGGCAGAAGGCGAATCGCCGCCACCTGCTCGAGCACAAGTCGTCCAAGCGCACCCGCCGTCTCGACGGCCGCACCGAAGTGGCGGCCAATGACACCAAGCGGGTCAACAAGTTGCTGAAAGGCTGAGCGCCAAAGCGCCCCTGACGCACTGTCGAACCGAAAATTGCCGATCCGATAAGAAGAGGAACACCCCATGGCCCGCGTGAAACGCGCAGTTAACGCCCAGAAGAAGCGGCGGACGATTCTCAAGGCGTCCAAGGGCTACCGCGGGCAGCGCTCCCGGCTGTACCGCAAAGCCAAAGAGCAGCAACTGCATTCGCTCAATTACGCCTACCGTGACAGGCGCGCTCGCAAAGGCGATTTCCGCAAGCTGTGGATATCCCGGATCAACGCTGCCGCGCGTGCGAACGGTATCACCTACAACCGGCTCATCCAGGGCCTCAAAGCCGCCGGGGTCGAGGTGGACCGCAAGAACCTCGCCGAGATCGCCGTAAGCGATCCGGCCGCGTTCACCGCGCTGGTCGAGGTTGCCCGTGCCGCACTACCGGAGGATGTGAACGCGCCCTCCGGAGAGGCTGCGTGAGACCGCTTTCCGAGCGGTCATCCCGCGTCGTCGACGCGGTGAAACTACAGCGCCGCGCCGAACGGTCCGCGGTCGGCCGGTTCCTCGCCGAGGGACCCAACCTGATTGAAGCGGCCGCCCGGTGCGACATGGTGGAGGCGGTGTTCGCCACCGAGGCGGCGGCACAGCGGTATGGGCCGCTGCTCACCGATCTACCGGTCCACCCGGTCACCGATCGGGCCATGAAGGCGCTTTCTGAGACGGTGACGCCGGCCGGTCTCGTCGCGGTCTGCGCGAGGCCGGTGAGCAGCCTCGACGACATTCTGGCAGGCGATCCCGCCCTCGTGGTGGTCGCCGTTGACCTCGCCGATCCGGGCAACGCCGGAACCCTGATCAGGCTGGCCGACGCGCTGGGTGTTGAGGCGGTGGTCTTCGCTGGTGACGCTGTCGATCCGTACAACGGCAAATGTGTGCGCTCGTCTGCGGGCAGCATCTTCTCGATGCCAGTCTGCATCGAGCCGGACACCTTGGAGCTCCTGGGACGGCTGCGTGGCTCCGGGCTGCAGATCCTGGCCACCACATTGGCCGGCGAACTCAGCCTGGATGATGCCCAGCCCATGCTGGGCGCCCGGACGGCATGGCTGTTCGGCTCCGAGGCGCATGGCCTCTCCGATGAGGTGGCCGGGCGGGCGGATCGACGGGTGGTCATTCCGATGTCGGGTGGCGTCGACAGCCTCAATATCGCTGCCGCCGCGGCGATCTGCCTCTATCAGAGCGCTCGCGCGCTGCGTGCCGAGTAGCGCTGGCATAGGCTGACCCGGTGGACGTCGAGGTGAACGGCGAACAAGCCGGTCCCGGTGACGGCATCGAAGAAATTGCTGTTCCGGCGCGGGGTCCGGCCTCGTGGTGGCGCAACACCAACCACAATCCGGGGATCATCGCCGCCATCCGCCGGGCCCGGCACGCGCTGCCCGGCGATCCGGATTTCGGTGACCCGTTGTCGACCTCGGGTGACAGCGGCCCGCAGGCGGCGGCCCGAGCCGCCGACCGGCTGATCCGCGACCGTGCCGCGGCCACCCGCGAGGTCAGCCTGGCAACCCTGCAAGTCTGGCAGGCGTTGACTGAGCGGGTCTCGGGCCGGCCGGTCAACCCGGAGGTGACGATCGTGTTCACCGACCTGGTCGGTTTCTCCGATTGGTCGCTCGCGGTCGGCGACGCGGCAACCCTGCGGCTGCTGCGGAAGGTCGCCCAGGCGGCCGAGCCGCCACTGCTGGACGCCGGCGGTCATATCGTGAAACGCATGGGCGACGGCATGATGGCGACGTTCGCCGACCCGGTGACTGCGGTACGAGCCACCCTTACCGCTGTGGACGCCGTGAAAAACGTTGAAGTGCAAGGCTACACACCGCTGATGCGGGCCGGTATCCACAGCGGTCGCCCGCAGCGTATCGGCGGAGACTGGCTGGGAGTGGACGTCAACATCGCGGCCAGGGTGATGGATCGGGCCACCCGCGGCGGCCTCGTCATCTCCGAGGCCACACTGGAGGGCATCCCCCCTGAAGAGTTCGCGTCACTCGGGGTTACGGCGAGACGTGTCCGCCGCCAGGTGTTCAGCTCGCGACAGCCGGGTGTGCCCGCCGATCTGGTCATGTATCGGATCAGACCCAAGTGGGACACGACCGGCGAATCACGGTTCGACGACGATGCCGAGGACTCCGACGGCAGCAAGTGCTGACTCAGGCGAACTCCTCCGCGCTGGCCTCGATCCAGTCCGACAGCCAGTCCTGCGGCGGGCACTCGAGCAGTTCACCGGGCATCAGCCACTCGTAGATCTCGGCATAGGTGCCGGTGCGATGCCAGTCGATGCGGCGATTGAGCATCGACGGGGTCAGCTCGTCGAACCCATCCAACCCCATGGAGGCGATCATCTGGGCGGCGCTGGCCACAGTTGCACGCTGGAAGTTCGCCACCCGGTCGATCTTGTCCGGAACGTGGAGCGCCCGGGTCAGCCCGGCGTCCTGGGTGGCGACCCCGGCGGGACAGCTGTTGGTGTGGCACTTCATCGCCTGGATACACCCGACTGCGAACATCATGGCGCGTGCCGAGAGCGTGAAGTCGGCGCCCTGGATGATCCGCGCGACGATATCGGCCCCGCTAGCCACCTTTCCGGAGCCACCGACCTTAATGTGCTGGCGCAGGCCGGTGCCCACCAGGCAGTTGTGCACCAGCATGAGGCCCTCGGTCAGCGGCATGCCGATGTGATCCTCGAACTCCTGGGGGGCGGCACCGGTCCCGCCCTCGGAACCATCGACGATGATGAAATCGGGGGTGATCCCGCTCTCCAGCATCGCCTTGCAGATGGACAGGAACTCCGATCGGGCGCCGATGCAGAGCTTGAAGCCGACGGGCTTGCCGCCGGACAGGCTGCGCAGGGTCGCGATGAAGTGCACCAACTCCAACGGGGTGGCGAAAGCCGTGTGCGCCGGCGGGGAGATCACCGTCTGCCCCACCGGCACCCCGCGGGTGGCCGCGATCTCCTCGGTCACCTTGACACCGGGCAGCACCCCGCCGAGTCCGGGTTTGGCCCCTTGGGAGAGCTTGATCGAGATGGCTTTGACCGACGGCAGATTGGCCTTGTTCCCGAACTTCCCGGCGTCGAAGTGTCCGTCACCGGTCCGACAGCCGAAATAACCTGAGCCGATCTCCCAGATCAGGTCACCGCCGTGCTTGAGGTGGTACGGGCTGATCGCGCCTTCGCCGGTGTCATGCGCGAAGCCGCCCTTCGCGGCGCCTCCGTTAAGGGCCTCGATTGCGTTGCCCGACAGCGACCCGAAGCTCATTGCCGAGACGTTCAGGAGTGCAATGTCATAGGGCTGGGTGCAGTCGGGCCCACCGAGTCGCACCCGTGGCGCCAGGTTCGTGGCCACCTTGGCCCGCAGCGAGTGCCGGAGGAACTGGTAGCCCACCGCGTTGACATCACGTTCGGTGCCGAACGGCTCGTCACCTTTGGTGCCTTTGGCCCGGCGATAGACCATATCGCGGGTCTCCCGGTCGAACGGTGCCCCCTCCGTATTGGATTCGACGAAGTACTGCCGGATCTCAGGACGGATGAGTTCGGCCAGGAAGCGGGCGTGACCGAGGATCGGATAGGCCCGCAGAATCGAGTGCCTGGTCTGGATCAGGTCCCAGGTGCCCAGGGCCGCCAGGGCGGCCAGCGCCGCCGCCGGCGCCAACCACCATATGCTGTGTCTGACCGAAAGCAGAGCGGCTGCCGCCGCCTCGGCCCACACCGCCGCCACGATGACCGCTCTGAGCATGTCCTGTCCTCTTCGCTTGACGGGTTGGCGGCGCCATGCGGCCGCCGGCCGGGCGAATTGCCCGCGAGGCGTCATTCTGGCATCACCTATGATCTCCAGACCGGCACTTCAGTCACACCCGTGCCGCCCGAAATCCCTGGCCAGCTAAGGAGAGCCTCGCCGCGTGGGTGAGCAACCGGTCGATCTTTTGTCGCAGGACGCGCTGACCATCGCGGTCGAGGCGGCCCGCGAGGCCTTCGAGTCCGCCACCGACCTCGATACGCTGGCCCGAGCCAAGACCGATCATCTGGGTGACCGGGCACCGCTGTCGCTGGCACGCCAGGCCCTGGCGACATTGCCGCCCGGGCAGCGCGCCGATGCCGGTAAGCGGGTCAACGGCTGCCGGGCCGGGGCCCAGGCCGACTACGACACCCGACTGGTGGTGCTGCGCGCC
Organism: Actinomycetes bacterium; assembly: GCA_022600695.1. GTDB lineage: Bacteria > Actinomycetota > Actinomycetes > Mycobacteriales > Mycobacteriaceae > Mycobacterium. Next base: position 10,099 of record JAHZJY010000030.1, read on the forward strand.
GAACGCGACGCGGCAGTGCTGGTGGCCGAGTCCATCGATGTCACGCTGCCATCCACCCGCCAACCGGTCGGGGCACGCCACCCGATCACGATCCTGGCCGAGCACATCACCGATACCTTCGTCGCGATGGGGTGGGAACTGGCCGAGGGGCCCGAGGTGGAAAGCGAGCAGTTCAACTTCGACGCCTTGAACTTTCCGCCGGATCATCCGGCCCGCAGCGAGTCGGACACATTCCACATCGCGCCGGAGGGCAGCCGACAGCTATTGCGCACCCACACCTCGCCGGTGCAGGTGCGCACTCTGTTGGCGCGGGAGTTGCCGGTGTACATCATCTCGATCGGCCGGACCTTCCGCACCGACGAATTGGACTCCACCCACACGCCGGTGTTCCATCAGGTCGAGGGTCTCGCGGTGGATCGGGGGCTGACGATGGCGCACCTGCGCGGCACCCTGGACGCTTTCGCCCGCTCGGAGTTCGGCGCGGATGCCCGCACCCGGATGCGTCCGCACTTTTTCCCGTTCACCGAGCCGTCCGCGGAGGTCGACGTCTGGTTCCCGAACAAGAAGGGGGGCCCGGGCTGGGTCGAGTGGGGCGGCTGCGGCATGGTCAATCCCAATGTGCTGCGCGCCGCCGGGATCGACTCGGAGGTCTACTCCGGTTTCGCTTTCGGCTGTGGTCTGGAGCGCACCTTGCAGTTCCGCAATGGGATCCCGGATATGCGCGACATGGTCGAAGGCGATGTGCGCTTCTCGCTACCGTTCGGGGTGGGTCTGTAGATGCGACTGCCGTACAGCTGGCTGCGTGAGGTGGTGCAGTCCGGCGCACCTGGATGGGATGTCGATCCGCGGGATCTCGAGCACGCGCTGATCCGGGTCGGCCACGAAGTTGAGGACGTGATCACGCTGGGTCCGGTCAGCGGGCCGCTGCGCGTCGGGCGGGTTGCCGCCGTCGAGGAGCTCAGCGAGTTCAAGAAACCGATCCGGGCCTGTTCAGTCGACGTAGGCGAACTGCAGGAACGCGATATCGTCTGCGGTGCCCAAAATTTCGCCGTAGGCGATCTGGTGGTGGTCGCATTGCCGGGAGCAGTGCTGCCCGGCGACTTCCGGATTGCGGCCCGCAAGACCTACGGCCGCATCTCCGACGGCATGATCTGCTCGGCGGCAGAGCTCGGTCTGGGGGCCGGAAACTCCGGGGATCATTCCGGCATCCTGGTGCTCCCGGCGGGGACTGCCCGCCCCGGTGCCGATGCCATCGTCGAATTGGGTCTCGACGATGTGGTCTTCGACCTCGCGATCACCCCCGACCGCGGCTACTGCATGTCGGTTCGCGGTATCGCCCGCGAGATCGCCTGCGCCTACGACTTGAACTTCGTCGACCCGGCCTTCAATCCCGCGCTGGTGCCCACCCTGCCGGTGGATGGACCGGCGTTACCGGTCCGAATCGAAACCGGAACCGGCGTCAGCCGGTTCGCGCTGCGCCCGGTCACCGGCATCGACCCGCGGGCGGTGTCGCCTTGGTGGCTGCAGCGCCGACTCATCCTGTCCGGAATCCGCCCGATCTCGCCTGCCGTCGACGTCACCAACTACGTCATGCTCGAGTTGGGCCATCCCATGCACGCCCATGACAGCGGTCGAATCAGTGGCGATTTCGCGGTTCGGTTCGCCCGCCCGGGAGAGACCGTCGTCACCCTCGACGGGGTGGAGCGCCGCCTCGACGCGACCGACGTGTTGATCGTCGATGACGCGGCGGTCGCCGCGATCGGTGGGGTGATGGGCGCCGGCACCACCGAGATTGATGCCGACACCACCGACGTGCTGCTGGAGGCCGCGGTGTGGGACCCGGCCGCCGTGTCCCGCACCATCCGGCGGCTGCACCTGGTCAGCGAGGCCGGGCGCCGCTATGAGCGTTCGGTCGACCCGGCGGTATCGGTGGCCGCAATCGACCGCTGTTCGGCGCTGCTGGCCGAGATCGCCGGCGGCACAGCACAACCGAGGCTCACCGACTGGCGTGGCGATCCGCCGCGAGCGGACTTCTCACCGCCGGCGGTGCGATTTCCGGTCGACCTGCCCGACCGGACCGCAGGGGTGAGTTATCCAGACGGCGCCTCGGTGTTTCGACTCACCCAGATCGGCGCTCGGGTCACCGCGCAGACCGACAGCCCGGTGCTCACCGTCACCCCGCCGAGTTGGCGGCCCGACCTGGTCCAGCCCGCGGACCTCGTCGAGGAGGTACTCCGTCTCGAGGGGCTCGACAGCATCCCGTCGGTGCTTCCCCCCGCTCCGGCGGGCCGGGGTCTGACGCCGGAGCAGGAGCGCCGCCGGGCCATCGGCAAGGCCCTGGCGCTGTCGGGGTTCGTGGAGGTGCTGACCACTCCGTTCCTGCCGGCCGGCGTGTTCGACACGTGGGGTCTGCCCGCCGATGATCCCCGACGCAACACCACCACGGTGCTCAACCCATTGGAGTCCGATCGGCCAGAGTTGGCCACCACACTGCTACCGGCACTGTTCGAGGCTTTGTCCCGCAACATCTCCCGCGGGTTCGGCGATATTGCGCTGTTCGCCATCGACCAGGTGGTCCGCCCGACTGAACACACTCGCGCGGTCGAGCTGATTCCCACCCACCGGCGCCCGACCGATGAGGAGATCAAGCTTCTCAACGCCGCATTGCCGCATCAGCCGGTCCACGTGGCTGCGGTCCTGTGCGGATTGCGCGAACCGCGGGGTCCATGGGGCCCCGGACGGCCGGTACAGGCGGCCGATGCCTTCGAGGCCGCCCGGGTCATCGGCCGGGCCTGCGGGGTCCAGATCGGGCTGCGACCGGCTCAGCGGCTGCCCTGGCATCCCGGGCGCTGTGCGGAGGTGGTGGTCGACGGTCAGGTCGTCGGCTATGCCGGGCAGGTCCATCCCGCTGTCATCGAGCGGTCGGGGCTTCCCCGGGGCAGTTGCGCGGTCGAACTGAATCTGGAACCGGTGCCCATCGTCGAGGTGCTGCCGGCTCCACGGATCTCGCCGTTTCCGGCGGTTTTCCAAGACCTGAGTCTGGTCGTCGAGGCCGGCGTGGCGGCCCAGGAGGTCATCGACGCGGTCCGCGCCGGGGCCGGCGACCTGCTCGAGGATGTCGCGCTCTTCGATGTCTATACCGGACCGCAGATCGGCCCGGGCCGTAAGTCGCTCACCCTGGCCCTGCGCTTCCGCGCCTCGGACCGCACGCTGACCGAGGACGAGGCCAGCGCGGCGCGGGATGCCGCGCTGGCGGCAGCCGGTGAACGCCTCGGTGCGATACTTCGCGGCTGACTGCCCGCCCAGTCCCTCCCGCGAGCAGACACAACCCCTCCCGCGAGCAGACACAACCGTCCCCGGGAGTGCGGCGTGTCCGGGACCTTTACGTCTGCCCGGCCGAGAGAGAGGGAATGAACTTGCACGGAGATGCATAAACATGCAAACTGATGCGATGAAATCGGTGGCTGTCGCCGGCGCCAGTGGATACGCCGGCGGGGAGATTCTGCGCCTGCTGCTCGGGCACCCCGGTTACGCGGAGGGTTCGCTGGCAATCGGTGCGCTCACCGCGGCGGCGAGTGCGGGCAGTCGGCTTGCCGAACATCACCCACACCTGCTGCCGCTGGCGCAACGGGTGTTAGAACCGACCGATCCGGTGGTACTGGCCGGACACGATGTGGTTTTCCTCGCCCTCCCGCACGGTCACTCCGCGGAGCTGACCGACGCACTCGGGCCCGAGACCATCGTCATCGACTGCGGCGCTGACTTCCGGCTCACCGATGCCGCGGACTGGCAGCGCTTCTATGGCTCCGAGCACGCCGGCAGCTGGCCGTATGGGTTGCCCGAGCTGCCCGGGGCACGGGAGAGATTGTGCGGGGCGACCCGCATCGCGGTGCCGGGCTGCTATCCGACCGCAGCCTTGTTGGCGTTGCTACCCGCGGTCGCCGCCGACCTCGTCGAGCCGGCGGTGACGGTGGTCGCGGTCAGCGGCACGTCGGGAGCCGGCCGGGCCGCAAAGGTGGACCTGCTGGCCTCGGAGGTGATCGGATCAGCGCGGGCCTACGGAATTGCCGGCGCCCACCGGCACACCCCCGAGATCGCCCAGGGCTTGCGCGCGGTCACCGAGCGCCCGGTTACCGTGTCATTCACCCCGGTGCTCATCCCCGCCGCCCGCGGGATCCTCGCTACCTGCACCGCACGCACGTCAGCATCGCTGGCGGAGATTCGGGCGGCATACGAAAAAGCCTATGCCGGCGAACCGTTCGTGTACCTGCTGCCCGACGAACAGCTGCCCCGAACCGGATCGGTGGTCGGCAGCAACGCGGCCCAACTCGCCGTGGCGGTGGACCCCGACGCCGGCGTGCTGGTGGCTGTGTGTGCGATCGACAACCTGGTGAAGGGGACCGCCGGGGCCGCGGTTCAGTCGATGAATCTCGCGCTGGGCCAGCCGGAGATTCAGGGTCTCTCGGTGGTGGGGGTCGCGCCGTGACGCGCAATGCGGTCGACGGTCGGCAGCAGCGCGGCGACCGGGAACCGGTTACCGAATCGGGCTGTTCCACCCGACTGGTGCGCAGCCAGGGCGTCACCGCGTCCGCAGGTTTCCGGGCCGCCGGTATCGCCGCCGGCATCAAGAATTCCGGCGCACTGGATCTGGCCCTGGTGTTCAACGAAGGCCCGGACTACTGCGCGGCCGGGGTGTTCACCCGCAACCAGGTCAAGGCCGCACCCGTGCTGTGGACGAGCCAGGCGCTGAGCACCGGCCGGCTGCGGGCTGTGCTGTTGAACTCCGGTGGCGCCAACGCCTGTACCGGTCCGGCCGGCTTCGGCGACACCCACGCCACCGCCGAGGCGGTGGCCGAAACCCTGTCCAACTGGGGCACCGAGACCGGCCCCATCGAGGTGGGTCTCTGCTCGACCGGGCTGATCGGGGACCGGTTGCCGATGGACACCATGCTCGCCGGGGTGACCGAGATCGTCCACGAACTGGCTGCCGGACTGTTGGGCGGCGACGATGCGGCGCGGGCGATCATGACGACCGACACGGTGCCCAAACAGGTTGCGTTACATCATTCCCTGCAGTCGGGGGAGAACTGGACCCTCGGCGGGATGGCCAAGGGGGCGGGCATGCTGGCGCCTTCGCTGGCCACCATGTTGTGCGTACTGACCACTGATGCGGTGGCCGACCCGGCTGCCCTGGACGCCGCGCTGCGCCGTGCCGCCGCGAACACCTTCGACCGGCTCGATGTCGACGGCTGTGCCTCTACCAACGACACCGTGCTGCTGCTGGCCTCCGGGGCCAGTGGGATCAGGCCCAGTCAGGAGCACCTCGACGATGCGGTCTTCCGGGTCTGCGACGACCTCTGCGCCCAGCTGCAGGCCGACGCCGAAGGGGTGACCAAGCGCGTGGTCATCACGGTGACCGGCGCCCCCGGCCCAGACGATGCCCTCACCGCCGCACGCATCGTCGCCCGCGACAGTCTGGTCAAGACCGCCCTGTTCGGCTCCGACCCGAACTGGGGGCGGGTATTGGCCGCAGTCGGAATGGTGCCTTTCGTCGTTGACCCGGACCGGATCTCGGTGTCCTTCAATGGATCCCCGGTGTGTATCGACGGCGCCGGCGCACCCGGAGCCCGTGATGTCGACCTCTCCGGTCCGGATGTCGAGGTGACCATCGACCTCGACCTCGGATCCGGATCGGCCAGCATCCGCACCACCGATCTGTCGCACGCCTACGTCGAAGAGAATTCGGCCTACAGCTCATGACGCTCACCGTGAAGGCCAAGGCGGCGGTACTGGCCGAGGCGTTGCCGTGGTTAAAGGCGCTGCACGAGCGGATCGTCGTGGTGAAATACGGCGGCAACGCGATGACCGACGACACGCTCAAACGTGCGTTCGCCGCCGATATGGTGTTCCTGCGCAACGTCGGCATCCATCCGGTCGTCGTGCACGGCGGCGGCCCGCAGATCAGCGCCATGCTCAAAAGGCTCGGAATCGCGGGCGAGTTTCGGGGCGGCTTCCGGGTCACCACCCCGGAGGTGCTCGACGTCGCCCGGATGGTGCTGTTCGGACAGGTTGGCCGCGAGTTGGTGAACCTGATCAACGCCCACGGCCCGTACGCCGTCGGCATCACCGGTGAGGATGCCCACCTGTTCACCGCGGTGCGGCGCAATGTCTCCGTCGACGGGGTCGCCACCGATATCGGCCTGGTCGGCGATGTCGAACGGGTCAATTGCGCTGCGGTGCGCGATCTGATCGCCGCGGGGCGCATTCCGGTGGTCTCGACCATCGCGCCGGATGCCCACGGTGCGGTGCACAACATCAACGCCGATACCGCCGCCGCCGCGCTGGCCGCCGCACTCGGTGCGGAGAAGTTACTGATGCTTACCGATGTCGAGGGTCTTTACACCCGCTGGCCGGACCGCGACTCCCTGGTCACCGATATCGACACCGAGACCCTGGCTGACCTGCTGCCCGGCCTGGAGCAGGGCATGGTGCCCAAGATTGAGGCCTGCCTTCGGGCAGTCACCGCCGGAGTGCCCAGCGCCCATGTGATCGACGGCCGGGTAGCGCATTGCGTTCTCGCAGAACTGTTCACCGACGAGGGAACCGGGACCAGGGTGGTGCTCCCGTGACCGTGCTGGACCGTTGGCGCACCGTGATGATGGACAATTACGGCACACCGCCGCTCGCGCTGGCCACCGGTGACGGTGCGGTGGTCACCGATATCGACGGTACGAGCTACCTGGACCTCCTCGGCGGTATCGCGGTGAACCTCCTCGGTCACTGCCACCCGGCGGTCGTCGACGCTGTCACCGCTCAGCTGAACACCCTTGGCCACGTATCCAACCTGTACGCCACCGAACCGGGCGTCGCGCTCGCCGAAGCGCTCGTCGAACGGCTCGGAGCGCCGGCCCGGGTATTGTTCTGCAACTCCGGCGCCGAGGCGAACGAGGCGGCATTCAAACTGACCCGGCTGACCGGTCGCACCCGACTCGTCGCGGCACAAGGCAGTTTTCACGGCCGGACCATGGGCGCTCTGGCACTGACCGGACAACCGGCCAAGCAGCGGCCGTTCGCACCCCTGCCGGGCCACGTCACCCATGTGCCCTACGGGGATATCGCCGCACTGGAGGCGGTCGTCGCCGATGACACCGCGGCGGTGTTCCTGGAGCCGATCCAGGGGGAGGCCGGTGTGGTGGTCCCGCCGGACGGCTACCTCACCGCCGCGCGGGAGATCACCAGCCGGCACGGCGCACTGCTGGCTGTCGATGAAGTGCAGACCGGGGTCGGTCGCACCGGGGACTTCTTCGCCCACCAGCACGACGGCATCACTCCGGATATCGTCACCCTGGCCAAGGGCCTCGGAGGGGGCCTGCCGATCGGGGCTTGTCTGGCCGTCGGCCGGACGGCCGATCTGATGACACCCGGCCTGCACGGCAGCACCTTCGGCGGCAACCCGGTCTGCGCGGCCGCCGCGTGCGCGGTGCTGCAGGTCATCTCCGACGCGGATTTGGTGAATCGGGCCGCAATGCTGGGCGAGATCCTGCATCGCGGCATCGCATCTGTGAATCACCCCCTGGTCGATCATGTCCGCGGGCGGGGCTTGCTGTGCGGGATTGTGCTGACCGCGCCGCACGGCAAAGCCGTCGAGGCCGCGGCCCGGCAGGTCGGTTTTCTGGTCAATGCCGCGGCACCGGACGTCATTCGACTGGCCCCGCCGCTGATCATCACCGAAGATCAGATTCGCAGCTTCGTTTCGGCCCTGCCAGACATCCTCGACACCGGAGCCACGGCATGACTCGACACTTCCTGCGCGACGATGATCTGAGCCCGCCCGAGCAGGCCGAAGTCCTTGCCCTGGCCGCCGAGCTGAAACGAATGCCGTTCAGCCAACGGCCACTGGAGGGCCCGAAGGGGGTGGCGGTCATCTTCGACAAGAACTCCACCCGCACCCGATTCTCCTTCGAGATGGGAATCGCCCAACTCGGCGGGCACGCCGTCGTCGTCGATGGTCGCAACACCCAACTCGGCCGCGACGAGACCCTGGCGGATACCGGCCGTGTGCTGTCGCGCTATGTCGATGCCATCGTGTGGCGTACCTCCGGGCAACACCGGTTGGCCGAGATGGCCGCCGCCGCCACCGTTCCAGTGGTCAATGCGCTCTCTGATCAGTTCCATCCCTGCCAGGTGCTAGCCGACTTGCAGACCCTGGCCGAATACAAGGGGTCACTACCGGGGCTGCGGCTGACCTACTTCGGCGACGGTGCCAACAATATGGCGCACTCACTGATGCTGGGCGGGGTGACCGCCGGGGTGCACGTGACGATCGCGGCGCCGCCGGGTTTCGAACCGCAGGCCGGAATGGTCGCGGCGGCGCGGTCCCGCGCCGCCGCTACCGGTGCCACGGTCACCCTCACCGACGATCCGACCGGTGCCGCGCGGGGGGCCGATGTGCTGGTCACCGATACCTGGACCTCGATGGGACAGGAGGGTGACGGACTCGACCGAGTCGGCCCGTTCCGGCCATTCCAGGTCAACGCCGACCTGCTGTCGATCGCCGACCCGGACGCGGTGGTGTTGCACTGTCTGCCGGCCCACCGCGGCGATGAGATCACCGACGGGGTGATCGACGGCCCGAACAGCGCGGTATGGGATGAGGCGGAGAACCGGTTGCACGCCCAGAAGGCGCTGCTGGTCTGGCTCCTCGAACACGCAGACGGGGGGCCGCGATGACCCGGTCGCCGGAGGTCGCCACCACCCGGGCCGGCAGGCAGGCCCGGATCGTGGCGATCCTGTCCTCGGCTCCGGTACACAGCCAGACCGAATTGGCCGCCCTGCTCGCCGACGAGGGCATCGAAGTAACCCAGGCGACATTATCCCGCGATCTCGAGGAACTCGGCGCAGTCAAACTCCGCGGCGCGGACGGCGGAGGCGGGGTGTACGTGGTACCCGAGGACGGCAGCCCGGTCCGCGGGGTGGCCGGCGGCACCGAACGGGTGGCCCGG
>JAHZJY010000271.1 GCA_022600695.1 Actinomycetes bacterium
ACCGAGGTGCCCAGTCCGGCCAGGGCGGCGGCCGCATCGGCGTCGGCGAGCACCCGCAGATCGATGCGGCCCGAGACAACACCGTCCTCCACATCGTGCACCGAGTAGGCGACATCGTCGGCCCAGTCCATAACCTGGGACTCCAGGCAGGGCCTGCCGTCCGGGGCACCGGTGCGCACCCAGTCGGCGATGGTGATGTCATCGGCGTAGAAGCCGAACTTGGTTCGCGGCGCGGCGCGGCGCCACGGATACTTGGTGACTGCGTCCAGTGCCGCCCTCGTCAGGTTGAGGCCCACACCGCGGGAACCATCGGCGACGAGCACTTTGGGCTCGAGACGGGTCAGAATCCGGAAGTTCTGGGCATTGCCCTCGAAACCGCCGATATCCTCGGCGAACTGGTCCAGTGCCCGCTCACCGTTGTGACCGTAAGGCGGGTGGCCGATATCGTGGGCCAGGCCCGCCATATCGACCAGGTCCGGGTCGCACCCCAGCGGGACGGCCATACCCCGGCCGATCTGCGCCACCTCCAGAGAATGAGTGAGCCGGGTGCGCGGAGTATCGCTTTCCCGCGGGCCGACGACCTGCGTCTTGTCGGCGAGCCGCCGCAGTGCCGCGCTGTGCAGCACCCTGGCCCGATCGCGGGCGAAGTCGGTGCGGTGCTCGGTGCTGGTACCGGGCAGCGCCGCGGACTTCGCCGCCTCCGCCACCACACGTTCCCGGTCAGCCTCGTCATAGCCGCCGCTCTGGTTCGTCGTCACCGTGGCACAGTCTGCCAGTACGCCGACGGCGGAACGCCACGGTCTTTTGCTGGCGCGATGTCACGGGCCTGCCGCGGGCGATTAGATTGTCGGCATGCGCCTCGCCCGTCTGTTCGCCCTGCTCGCCGCGATCCTGACCGCGGCCACCCTGGTGGCCCCGGCAGTGTCCGCCGAGCCGCCGTTCCGGCTGCCCGACTACGTCACCGACAACGCGGGCGTGCTCAACGACCGTCAGCTGGCTGAGGTCCAGCAGGCTGTCGATCAGCTCTACAGCGAGCGGCGGATCCGGCTATGGGTGGTCTATGTCGATTCGTTCGCCCCCCAGGGCGCGGTCGGCTGGGCGCAAAAAACCCAGCAGATCAGCGATCTCAGCGCCGACGACGCGGTCCTGGCGGTCGCTACCGGACAGCGGTCGTATGCGTTCCTGGTTTCCCCGGCGGCGGCGGGCGGCAGCTCGACGAAAATCGACGATATCCGACGCGACCGCATCGAACCGGCCCTGCGCAACGATGACTGGGCCGGCGCGGCGGCAGCCGCGGCCAGCGGGCTGGCCGGGTTGAGCAGGACCGGCAGCAGTACCGGTGACGGGCCGTCGCTGATCTCGCTGGTGATCATCGCCGGAGGCGGGCTGCTCGTGATCGGGTCGCTGATGCTCTGGAGCCGCGCCCGGCGACGTAAACGGCACGAGGCTGATGTGGCCAGGGCCAAGGAACTCGATGCGACCGATCCGGAGGAACTGGCCTCGGTACCGATCGATGCACTCGACGAGCTGTCCCGTTCGATCGTGGTCAAGGTGGACAACGCGGTACGCACCAGCGCCAACGAACTGGTGCTGGCCGTCGAGGAGTTCGGTGACGCACCGACTGCCCCGTTCGCCGCCGCGGTGGATCATGCCCGGACCACCCTCCAGCAGGCGTTCGCAGTACGCCAGAAACTCGATGACGACATTCCCGAACCGCTGTCCGAGCGCCGCGATCTGCTTACCCGCGTGGTGGTGTCCGCCGCGAAGGCCAATGAGGAGTTGGAGGCCCAGAACGCGGCCTTCCACCAGATGCGTGATCTGGTTTTCAACGCCCCGGAACGACTCGATGCCCTGACCCGGCAACTGGTGACCATCGTCGCGCGCGTCGAACCCTCCCAGAAGAAGCTGAACGAGTTCCACACCGAATTCGACGAGTCGGCACTGGAATCGGTTTCGCGCAATGTCGACGCGGCTCGGGAGCGGCTGGACTTCGCCGAGCAGGCCATCACCCGGGGCCGGGAACTGGCGGCAAAACCGGTGGCCGGCGAGGTGGCCGACCTGATCGATTCGGTGCGCGCGGCCGAATCGGCGCTACAGCAAGCCCGCACGATGCTCGACGCCGTGGACGGCGCGGCCAGCGATATCCGCCGCGCGGTAGCCGAACTACCCGCCGCCATCGAGGACATCCAACGCGGGATCAGCCAGGCTTCCGGGCAACTGGCCCGGGGCGGGCTGGCTCAGGCAACTGAGATGTCCGCGGCCCGGGACGCCGCCGTCGCGGCCGTCGCGGCGGCGCAGACCAACGGCTCCAGCGACCCACTGGGCGCCTTCACCCAGCTGACGCAGGCCGATGCCGACCTGGACCGGCTCCTGGAAGGGGCCGCCGAAGAACGTGAGGCGGCGGAGCGCCTGAAAAAGTCGTACCGCCAGGCGATGTTCACCGCCCAGTCCCGGGTGCGATCCGTGTCGGACTATATAGACACCCGACGCGGCAGCGTCGGCCCGGAAGCCCGGACCCGACTCAACGAGGCCGTCCGGCACCTCGAAGCCGCTGAGGCCAAGAGCACGACGAATATCAGCGAGGCGATCGCGCACGCCAACGGTGCAGCGACACTGGCCGCTCAGGCACAGCGGCTGGCCAACCAGGACGTTCAAGCCGGGCAGCGCGCGTATCAGGCGCACTACCACGGGCGCGGCCAGTCCAATATGGGGGCGATGGTCGGCGGAATCATCCTCGGAAGCATCCTCAGCGGCGGATTCGGCGGCGGCGGGGGCGGCGGCTGGACCTCCACCACCTACGGCGGATCACAGGGCGGCGGGGGCGGCGGCGGCGGGTGGCTCGGCGGCGGCGGGCGGTTCTGATCGCCCGGTCCCGGCCCCGGTCTGCCATGTCCGTTGCCGCAGGGACGGGGGTGCTGTTTCGAACCTTTGCCCGACAGGGCCGTACCCAGCCGGGTGTTCGCCGGCCCGTCCGACCGGTTTCGGGGTCGGCCGGCCCGCGCGCCCGACCGTGGTCACTCGGAGACGGGAAACAGCGGTAGCAGCCGACCCGGCGGTGTCAGCCGATCAACCGGGCGGCCAGGTACCCCGAGACCGCATCGAGCCCGACCCGCTCCTGGGTCATCGCGTCGCGCTCCCGCACCGTGACCGCCTGATCCTCGAGGGTGTCGAAATCCACCGTCACACAGAACGGGGTACCGATCTCGTCCTGGCGGCGGTAGCGCCGACCGATCGCACCGGCGTCGTCGAACTCGACGTTGAAGTTCCTACGCAGCTCGGCCGCCAGATCACGGGCCTTCGGGCTGAGATCCGCATGCCGGGACAGCGGCAGCACAGCCGCCTTGACCGGGGCCAGCCGCGGATCGAGCCGCAGCACCGTGCGCTTGTCGACCCCACCCTTGGCGTTCGGCGCCTCGTCCTCGGCGTAGGCGTCGACCAGGAACGCCATGAAGGAACGGGTAAGTCCCGCTGCGGGTTCGATCACGTACGGGATGAACCGGGTGTCAGCCGCCTGGTCGTAAAACGACAGATCGGTGCCGGAGTGCTTCGAGTGGGTCTTTAAATCGAAGTCGGTGCGGTTGGCAACGCCCTCGAGTTCACCCCACGGGTTGCCCTGAAAACCGAACTTGTACTCGATGTCGACGGTGCGGTCTGAGTAGTGCGACAACTTCTCCTTGGGATGCTCGTAGAGCCGGAGATTGTCCCGTTCGATCCCGAGATCGAGATACCACTGCAGCCGGGTATCAATCCAGTACTGGTGCCACTCCCGGGCGCTATCGGGCTCGACGAAGAACTCCATTTCCATCTGCTCGAACTCGCGGGTGCGGAAGATGAAATTGCCCGGAGTGATCTCGTTGCGGAAGCTCTTGCCGATCTGACCGATTCCGAACGGCGGCTTGCGCCGGGAGGTGGTAACCACGTTCGCGAAGTTGACGAAGATGCCCTGCGCGGTCTCCGGCCGCAGATAGTGCAGGCCCTCCTCGCTTTCAATAGGGCCCAAATACGTCTTGAGCATCATGTTGAACTCGCGCGGCTCAGTCCACTGCCCTTTGGTTCCACAGTCCGGGCAGACGATGTCGACCATCGTCACCGACTCCGGATCGGCGATCTTCTTCTTCTCTGCGTACGCCTCCTGCATGTGGTCCTGACGGTGCCGCTTGTGGCACTGCAGGCATTCGACGAGGGGGTCGTGGAACACCTCCACATGACCGGAGGCCACCCAGACCTCCCGGGGCAGGACGATTGAACTGTCCAGGCCGACGACGTCATCGCGGCCGGTCACCATCGAGCGCCACCACTGCCGCTTGATGTTCTCCTTCAGTTCCACGCCCAGCGGCCCGTAGTCCCACGCCGAACGGGTGCCACCGTAAATCTCTCCCGAGGGATATACCAGGCCACGGCGCTTGGCCAGGTTGACGACGGAATCAATGACGGACGCCACGGTGGGGTGCACTCCTGTCTTTTCACGAGGTCTGCCGACAGCAAACCCCCAACAGCCTAGGCGACCGGCCGGCGAAGCTTTGACATGTGTCGCCACCCGTGGAATCGTCATTGGAAATGATTTCCAATAGCGGTCCCCGCGCGGCCGGTACCGGGGTGCGCTCCACCCGCCAGCGCACAGCAATCGTCCAACTCCTCGATGCCGTCGAAGAATTCCGATCCGCCCAGGAACTGCATGACGAACTGCGCCGTCGCGGCGAGAACATCGGCCTGACAACCGTCTACCGAACGCTGCAGACACTGGCGGCGGCCGATCAGATCGATACGGTGCGCACCCAGACCGGCGAATCGGTCTACCGTCGCTGCGCCGCGGCCCATCACCATCATCACCTGGTCTGCCGCGGATGCGGGTCGACGGTGGAGGTCAGCGGTCGCGAGGTCGAGGCGTGGGCCGTCGACGTCGCCGCGGCGCATGGGTTCACCGATGTCAACCACACCATCGAGCTGTTCGGCACCTGCATGGACTGCCGGTCGGGATAAACCCCGGACGAGTTAGACCAACGCTTCCCGCGCTGCTGCGCCGGCGGCCAGCACCATCAGTATCAGAGTCTGCAGGGCACGGTCGTCGAGGCGCCCGGCCGGAAAGTTGTAACGCAACACCACATCGGCATGTCCCCCGGGCAGCTCTGCCAAGGTGACGGTCCCCAGCATCGTCGTCTGCCCAAGCGCGACAACCCGTTGGAACAACTCAGGGTCTGCCGGCAGGTCCCAGGCCAGCATCTGAGTCAGCGAAACCATCTCCAGTCCGTCGGCGATGGTGACGATCCGCACCAGCGCAACGGTGTCATCGTGCCGGAGGGTCAGGACACCGTCGTCCGCCGACTCGACGGACATGACCGCCGAGAGAACGTCAGCCATGGTCTCGGCGAGGGACATCAGGCTCGGCCGAACCGGCGGTTTCGGTGCACGTATTCCTCGCACGCCGACCACAGGTCACGGCGGTCGTAGTCCGGCCAGAGTTTGTCCTGGAAGACGTACTCGGCATACGCCGCCTGCCACAACATGAAGTTGCTCGCCCGCCGCTCTCCGGACGTCCGGATGAACAGATCCACATCGGGGATATCGGGACGGTGCAGATGGTCGGTGATGGTGCGCTCGCCCACTTGCTCCGGGTCGATGCGGCCCGCAGCGGCCTCGCGCGCGATCCAGCGTGCTGCTTCGGCGATCTCGGCGCGGCCGCCGTAGTTGACGCAGTAGTTGACGGTGATGACCCGGTTGTCGACCGTCATCGACTCGGCGATGTCGAATTCCTTGATCACACTTCGCCACATCCGCGCCCGCGAGCCCACCCAACGCATCCGCACACCCATGATGTCGAGGTTCTCCCGCCTCCGCTTCACCACCTCACGGTTGAAGCCCATCAGGAAACGCACCTCGTCGGTGCTGCGCCGCCAGTTCTCCGTTGAGAAGGCGTACACACTCAAGTGTTTAATACCCAGTTCGATTGCACCGCAGGTGATGTCGATCAGAACCGCTTCGCCCATCTTGTGGCCCTCGGTGCGGCTGAGCCCACGCTGGGTAGCCCATCGGCCGTTACCGTCCATCACGATCGCAACGTGCTGCGGCAACTGGTCGGCCGGGATCACCGGCGGCGCCGCCCTCGAAGGGTGCTGAGGCGGGCGGCGCGGGCCGCCGCCCGCTACGACCGGAAGCTCGGGGAAGATCACCGGCCAACTGGAGGTGTCGGGAAAGATCGGGTAGTCGGCAGGCGCGGCGGGCAGCTGGGGGTACTGCCCCTTCCGCCTGCGCTCAGCCCCCCGCCAGGAGCTGGCCACCCGGTCCATCGCCATGGGGCACATCCTGCCTGAAGATCTCGGACCCTTGGGGAGCGGCCCGGGAGTGGGCACGTTCCACCAGCGGCAACGTCCGGAGCTGACGTTCCAGATGCCACTGCAGATGCGCGGCCACCAAACCGCTGGCCTGTCCACGGTGCGAGGCCACTGAAGACTCCGCGACCGCCCAATCCCCCTCGTAGAGCGCCACCATCAGGTCCAGGACAGCCTGCGGCGGGGTGGCCGACCCGGACGGGCGACAGTGCAGGCACACACTGCCGCCTGCGGCGATGTGGAAGGCGCGGTGCGGGCCGGGGGCTGCACATCGCGCACATTCGGTCAGCGACGGCGCCCAGCCGGCAATACCCATGGCGCGCAAAAGATAGGCGTCGAGCACCAGTTCACCCGCGCGGGCGCCGTCGGCGACTGCCCGGAGCGCCCCCACCGTCAGCCGGTGCAGCGCCGGGGCCGGCGCACGCTCCTCGCCGGCGAGCCGTTCGGCCGTCTCCAGCACTGCGCAGGCGCAGGTGTAGCGACCGTAGTCACAGACGATGTCGGTCGCGAAAGCGTCGATCGAGACCACCTGGGTGACGATGTCGAGATTGCGGCCGGGATGTAGTTGGACGTCGATGTGGGCGAACGGTTCCAGCCTGGACCCGAACTTGCTGCGGGTGCGGCGCACCCCCTTGGCGACTGCCCGGACCAGGCCGTTGTCCCGGGTGAGTAGCGTAACGATGCGGTCGGCCTCGCCGAGCTTGTGCTGGCGCAGCACGACAGCCCGATCCCGGTACAGCCGCATTGATCCAGTCTGTCACCGCGACCGGACATTGTGGTCCACCCGCGCCGGTGTCATCAGAATCCGAGCCGCCCGAGCAGCTTGGGGTCCTGTTGCCAGTTCTTGGCGATCTTGACCCGAAGGTCCAGATACACCTTGGTGCCCAACAACGTCTCGATCTGACGCCGCGCGGTGGTACCGACCTGTTTGAGCCGGGCACCCCCTTTGCCGATGACGATGCCCTTCTGGCTGTCCCGCTCCACGTAGAGAATGGCGTGCACATCGATCAGGGCGCCCTGCTCATCTGACCGGCCCTCACGCGGGGCGACTTCGTCGATGACGACCGCCAGGGAGTGCGGCAGTTCCTCACGCACCCCCTCCAGTGCGGCCTCGCGGATCAGCTCGGCCATCAGCACCTCCTCCGGCTCGTCGGTGAGCTCACCCTCGGGATAGAACGCCGGGCCGGCCTCCAACTGATCGGCCAGCACCCCGGTGAGCACGTCCACCCGTTCGCCGGTCGTCGCCGACACCGGCACGATCGCGGTGACGTGTTCGCCGACCATTTCGTTGACCGCGAGCAATTGGGCCGCGACGTGTTCCTTGGCGACCTTATCGACCTTGGTGACGACGACGACCAGGGTGGTTCTCGGCGCGATGGCGCGGATCTGTTCGTAGATCCACCGGTCACCAGGTCCGATCGTCTCATCGGCGGGTATGCAAAGCCCGATCACGTCGACCTCCGAGTAGGTTTCGCGGACCAGATCGTTGAGCCGCTTGCCCAGCAGCGTGCGGGGCCG
>JAHZJY010000272.1 GCA_022600695.1 Actinomycetes bacterium
TCCTGTCCTACACCGACGCCCAGATCGGCCGGGTGCTGGACTATCTCGAGGAGTCCGGTCAACTGGACAACACCATCATCGTGGTGATCTCCGACAACGGGGCCCGCGGCGAGGGCGGCCCGAACGGCTCGGTCAACGAGGCGAAGTTCTTCAACGGCTATATCGACACCGTCGAAGAGAGTATGCGGGTCTATGACGAGCTCGGCGGTCCGCAGACCTACAACCATTACCCGATCGGCTGGGCGATGGCGTTCAATACGCCCTACAAGCTCTACAAGCGCTACGCTTCGCACGAAGGCGGGATCGCCGATACCGCGATCATCTCCTGGCCCGACGGAATTGCGGCGCACGGCGAGTTACGCGACAACTACGTCAACGTCTGCGATATCACCCCGACCGTCTACGACCTGCTGGGCATCACGCCGCCGGAGACGGTGAAGGCGGTCCCACAGAAGCCCCTTGAAGGGGTGAGTTTCAAAGCGGCCCTTGGTGATCCAGCAGCCAAGACGGGTAAGGACACCCAGTTCTACACGATGTTGGGAACCCGGGGCATCTGGCACGAGGGCTGGTTCGCCAACACCGTTCATGCCGCGGCGCCGTCGGGATGGTCACACTTCGAGGATGATCGCTGGGAGCTGTTCCACATCGCCGAGGACCGAAGCCAGTGTCACGATCTGGCCGCCGAGCACCCCGGGAAGCTCAAGGACATGCAGGCGCTGTGGTTCTCCGAGGCCGCCAAGTACAACGGGCTGCCGCTCAGTGATCTCGGCATTCTGGAGATCCTCGGCCGGCAGCGGCCCTCGCTGGCGGGTAACCGCGAGCACTACGTGTATTACCCGCACACCGCCACCGTCCCGACGGGTGCGTGCGTGAATATTCAGGGCCGCTCCTTCTCGGTGCTGGCGGAGGTCACGGTGGACACCCCGGATGTCGAGGGCGTGCTGCTCAAACAGGGTGCCGGCCACGGCGGCTACGTGTTGTACGTCGCCGACGGTCGGTTGCATTTCGTCTACAACTTCTTCGGCGAGGTGGAACAGAAGGTGTCCTCGCCCGATCCGGTGCCACTCGGTGAGCACGTCCTGGGCGTCGGCTACGCCCGGACCGGAACGGTGGAGGGCAGCCACACCCCGACCGGTGAGGCCACCCTGTACGTCGACGGTGTCGCGGTGGCCGGCCTCGCCGGGGTGCGGGCGCACCCGATGATCTTCGGACTGGCCGGGGGCGGAGTCAGTGTGGGCCGCAATCCGGGCCAGCCCGTGTCGCAGTCGTATCGGGCGCCGTTCGCGTTCACCGGTGGCACCATCGCCCGCGTGGTGGTGGATGTCTCGGGGGCGGCCTACCTCGATGCCGAGCGGCAACTGGCCGTGGCCTTCGCGAAAGACTGAGCCGGCGGGTGCTGACGGCGCTGGTCGAGCTGCCCGGCGGCTCGTTCCGGATGGGATCGACGAGCTTCTACCCGGAGGAAGCACCGGTCCACACCGCAACAGTGGGGCCATTCGCCATCGAACGGCATCCGGTGACCAACGCCCAGTTCGCCGTGTTCGTCGACGCCACCGGCTACCGCACCGTCGCCGAGCGCCCGCTGGATCCGGCGCTGTACCCCGGGGTCGCCGACGCCGACCTGCTGCCCGGGGCGCTGGTGTTCCGGCCGACGGCCGGACCGGTGGACCTCAGCGACTGGCGGCAGTGGTGGGACTGGGCGCCGGGTGCGTACTGGCGGCGGCCGTTCGGGGACGGCAGCGATCTCGCCGGTAAGGACGAGCACCCCGTGGTGCAGATCGCCTACCCCGACGCGGCGGCCTATGCGGCCTGGGCGGGACGGCGGTTGCCGTCCGAGGCGGAGTTCGAGTACGCGGCCCACGGTGGCACCGGCACCACCTACCCGTGGGGGGAGGAGCCGCGGCTGGACGGAGCGCTGATGGCCAACACCTGGCAGGGACGCTTCCCGTACCGCAATGACGGTGCCCGGGGGATCGGCGCAGCGCGCTGGGCGGGCACCTCGCCGGTGGGCACCTTCGCGCCCAACGGCTTCGGCCTGGTGGACATGATCGGCAACGTGTGGGAGTGGACCACCACCCGGTATTCCGGGCGTGGGCATGCCCTCGACGCCCCGAGCAGTTCCTGCTGCCCGATTCCGGCCGAACCCGATCCGAACGTCATCCAGGCCCTCAAGGGCGGGTCGCACCTGTGCGCCCCGGAGTACTGCCACCGGTTCCGGCCATCGGCGCGCTCCCCGCAGTCCCAGGACAGCTCCACCACCCATATCGGGTTCCGCTGCGCGCTGGGGTGACCCGCGAGCAGACACAAACTCGCACGGGGAGGGGTGATTCCGTGCGAGTTTGTGTCTGCTCGCGCGGGAGCGGGGGACGTGCGGGGGGAGTGCGGGGGGGAGTGCGGGGAAAGTGCGCGGATTTTGCGCTGAGCCGGTGGTCACCTAGTATCGAACGGTTGCCTCGGGCAGACCTCGGCCGTCGTGCGAAACACTTCGCGTCAGCCCCGCGTGCCCTGCGGTGACGAAGACCATGCACGACGGGTTTGTTTCTGCCTGCGCAGGCGCATTTCGCGTGCTCAACCTGAGGGAGATCTGGTGATTCAGCAGGAATCGCGACTCAAGGTTGCCGACAACACCGGCGCCAAGGAGATCTTGTGCATCCGGGTGCTCGGCGGCTCGGCGCGGCGCTACGCCGGCATCGGCGACATCATCGTGGCGACCGTCAAGGACGCGATCCCGGGCGGAAACGTCAAGCGCGGCGACGTGGTCAAGGCGGTCGTGGTGCGCACCGCGAAGGAGCGCCGCCGCCCGGACGGCAGTTACATCAAGTTCGACGAGAACGCCGCCGTCATCATCAAGCCCGACAACGATCCGCGCGGGACCCGCATCTTCGGGCCGGTCGGACGTGAACTGCGCGACAAGCGCTTCATGAAGATCGTCTCGCTGGCCCCGGAGGTGCTGTAGATGAAGGTCCACAAGGGCGACACCGTTCTGGTCATCGCCGG
Organism: Actinomycetes bacterium; assembly: GCA_022600695.1. Taxonomy (GTDB): domain Bacteria; phylum Actinomycetota; class Actinomycetes; order Mycobacteriales; family Mycobacteriaceae; genus Mycobacterium. The sequence continues at coordinate 2,998 of JAHZJY010000272.1, forward strand.
TAAGGACAAGGGCGCCAAGGGCAAGGTCCTCAAGTCTTACCCGGACCGGCAGCGTGTCCTCGTCGAGGGCGTGAACCGGATCAAGAAGCACACCGCGCAGTCGGCCAACGAGCGGGGCGCATCCTCGGGCGGCATCGTCACCCAGGAGGCGCCGATCCACGTCTCCAACGTGATGGTCGTCGACTCCGACGGCACACCGGCCCGGATCGGTTACCGCGTCGACGAGGAGTCCGGCAAGCGGGTTCGTATTTCCAAGCGCAACGGCAAGGACATCAATTCATGACGACTGCAGAGAAGACGCAGCCGCGGCTGAAGCAGCGCTATCGCAACGAGATCCGCGATGCGCTGAACAACGAGTTCAACTACGCCAACGTCATGCAGATCCCCGGCGTGCTCAAGGTCGTCGTCAACATGGGTGTCGGCGACGCGGCCCGGGACGCCAAGCTGATCAACGGCGCCGTCAACGACCTGTCGCTGATCACCGGCCAGAAGCCGGAGATTCGCAAGGCCACCAAGTCGATCGCCCAGTTCAAGCTGCGCGAGGGGATGCCGATCGGTGCGCGGGTCACCCTGCGCGGCGATCGGATGTGGGAGTTCCTGGACCGGCTGGTCTCGATCGCGCTGCCCCGTATCCGCGACTTCCGCGGCCTGAGCCCCAAGCAGTTCGACGGCCACGGCAACTACACCTTCGGCCTGGCAGAGCAGTCGGTGTTCCACGAGATCGACGTGGATTCCATCGACCGGCCGCGCGGTATGGACATCACCGTCGTCACCACGGCGACCAACGACGACGAAGGGCGTGCGCTGTTGCGGGCCCTCGGCTTCCCATTCAAGGAGAAGTGAGAGATGGCAAAGAAGGCATTGGTCAACAAGGCCAACAAGAAGCCCAAGTTCGCCGTGCGGGCCTACACCCGGTGCAACAGGTGCGGGCGGCCGCACGCGGTGTACCGCAAGTTCGGCCTGTGCCGAATCTGCCTGCGCGAGATGGCGCACGCCGGCGAACTGCCCGGTGTGCAGAAGTCCAGCTGGTAACCAGACCCTCTAAGAACAGGTGCGCAGCAGGCCCCACGGGAATTGACCCGAGCGGGAACCGCTGCGAGGAAGGCAGACAGGCCCAGTCATGACCGCGATGACGACGAAGCAGAGCGCAGCGATGAACAGGAGCAGCGCCCGATGACCATGACGGACCCGATCGCGGACTTTTTGACACGTCTGCGCAACGCCAACTCGGCGTATCACGACGAGGTGACCCTGCCGCACTCGAAGGTCAAGGCGAATATGGCCGAGATCCTCAAGCGCGAGGGATACATCACCGACTACCGCACCGAGGAGGCGCGGGTGGGCAAGGCGCTGGTGGTCAAGCTCAAGTACGGCCCCAACCGGGAGCGCAGCCTCGCCGGTCTACGCCGGGTGTCCAAGCCCGGTCTGCGGGTCTACGCGAAATCCACCAAGCTGCCCCGGGTGCTCGGCGGGCTGGGCGTGGCGATCATCTCCACCTCCTCCGGCCTGAGGACCGACCGCCAGGCGGCCCACGAAGGCGTGGGCGGCGAAGTCCTCGCCTACGTGTGGTAGCGGGATAGGAGAAGCAGAACTATGTCTCGTATTGGTAAGAAACCGGTTCCCGTGCCCACCGGCGTGGACGTCACTATCGACGGCCGGAACGTCTCGGTCAAGGGCCCCAAGGGCACCCTCGACCTGGCTGTTTCCGAGCCGATCACGGTGACCCGCGATGACGCCGGGGCGATCGTGATCGCGCGGCCCGACGACGAGCGGCGCAGCCGTTCGCTGCACGGGTTGTCGCGGACCCTGGTGGCCAACCTGATCACCGGTGTCACCGAGGGCTACACCACCAAGATGGAGATCTTCGGTGTCGGCTACCGCGTGCAGCAGAAGGGGGCGAACCTGGAGTTCGCGCTCGGCTACAGCCACCCGATCGTCATCGAACCGCCCGACGGCATCACCTTCGCGGTGGAGAGCCCGACGAAGTTCTCGGTGTCCGGCATCGACAAACAAAAGGTCGGCCAGATCTCGGCGGTCATCCGTCGCCTTCGCCGCCCCGACCCCTATAAGGGCAAGGGTGTCCGGTTCGAGGGTGAGCAGATCCGCCGCAAGGTCGGAAAGACAGGTAAGTAGATATGGCGCAGACACAGACCGTCGACCGCACCCCGGTCGGCACCACACCATCGGCCGGCCGCCGGGCCGCGCGGCTGCGCCGCCACGCCCGGTTGCGCAAGAAGGTGGTGGGCACCGCGGAACGTCCCCGCCTGGTGGTCAACCGCTCGTCCCGGCACATCCATGTGCAACTGGTCGACGACTCCACCGGCACCACCGTCGCGGCGGCTTCGTCCATCGAGGCCGACGTTCGCGCTGTGGAAGGCGACAAGAAGGCCCGCAGCGTGCGGGTCGGCCAGCTGATCGCCGAGCGTGCCAAGGCCGCCGGTATCGACGCCATCGTCTTCGACCGCGGCGGTAACACCTACGGCGGGCGGATCGCGGCACTGGCCGATGCCGCCCGCGAGAACGGACTCACTTTCTGATGATCACGGACAACGGAAGGACCGCATAATGGCGGACCAGACTCCCCCTACCGCCGCTCCGGCGACGGAGGCGCCCCCGGCCACCGGTGGGCCGTCCGCGGGCACCCGTACCAACGAGCAGCGTGGCGGCGACCGCGGCGGACGGGGTCGCCGCGACGACCGTGGTGGCCGCGGCGGCCGTGACGGCGGCGAGAAGAGCCAGTACCTGGAGCGCGTCGTCACCATCAACCGCGTCTCCAAGGTGGTCAAGGGCGGTCGCCGGTTCAGCTTCACCGCCCTGGTCATCGTCGGCGACGGCCACGGCATGGTCGGTGTCGGTTACGGCAAGGCCAAGGAGGTGCCGGCCGCGATCGCCAAGGGTGTCGAGGAGGCGCGTAAGAACTTCTTCCGCGTGCCGATGATCGGCTCGACCGTCACTCACCCGGTCCAGGGCGAGGCCTCGGCCGGCGTGGTGATGTTGCGTCCGGCCAGCCCCGGTACCGGCGTCATCGCCGGTGGCGCGGTCCGTGCGGTGCTGGAATGCGCCGGCGTGCACGATGTGCTGGCCAAATCGCTGGGCAGCGACAACGCGATCAACGTGGTGCACGCCACGGTTGCCGCGCTCAAGATGTTGCAGCGCCCCGAGGAGGTGGCCGCACGCCGCGGTCTGCCGATCGAAGATGTCGCGCCGGCCGGCATGCTGCGGGCGCGCCGGGAGAGCGAAGCGGCCGTCGCGGCCGCCGCGCGTGAAGGAAATGCGTAGCCATGGCTCAGAACGAAGCGACCCAGCTCAAGATCACCCAGGTCCGGGGCGCAGTCGGCGCCCGATGGAAACAGCGTGAAAGCCTGCGGACGCTGGGCCTGCGCAAGATCCGACAGTCGGTGGTCCGCGACGACACCCCGCAGACCCGCGGGTTGATCAAGGTCGTGCATCATCTCGTGGAAGTTGAGGAAGTCTGATATGGACCCGATCAAGCTGCACGATCTGCGCCCGGCCAAGGGCGAGAAGAAGGCCAGGATGCGCGTCGGCCGCGGCGAAGCCTCCAAGGGCAAGA
>JAHZJY010000010.1 GCA_022600695.1 Actinomycetes bacterium
CTCACTGGCTCGCTCCTCCCCGGCACTCGTCCCTCGTGCCGCATCGTCGACTCGCCGTCCTCACTGGCTCGCTCCTCCCCGGCACTCGTCCCTCGTGCCGCATCGTCGACTCGCCGTCACGCCTTGTACTCCCCGCAGTTGACATCCAGAGTCGCACCGGTGATCCCACTGGCCAGGTCGCTGGCCATGAAGAGGATCGCCGAGGCCACCTCATCTTCGGTGGGTAACCGTTTGAGATCGGACTGAGCGGCGGTGGCTGCGTAGATCTGGTCGACGGTGGTGCCGTACTTCCCGGCTTGATGGTTGAAGTAGCTTTTCAGGGTGTCACCCCAGATATAGCCCGGGGCGACCGAGTTGACCCGGACACCCTGCTCGCCCAATTCGCTCGCGAGCGACTGCGACATCGCCAGCAGCGCGGATTTGGCCATCTTGTAGGCGCCGTACTTGGGCTGGGAATGCCGGATGACCATCGAATTGACGTTGACCACCGCGCCGTTGGCCTCGGCCAGGGCCGGCGTGAAACCGTGGATGAGCCGCAGCGCGCCGAGCACAGTCAGCTCGATAGCGTCGCGAATGTGCTGAAACCCGGTGTCGGCCAGCGGTTTCATTGACGGCACCCGGAAGGCGTTATTGATCAGAACGTCGATCCGGCCGTAGGCGTCCAGGCTGTCGGCCACCAGGTTGTCGACCTGCGCATCGTCGGTGATGTCGGTGGCCACCGATACCGCCCGCCGACCGAGCCCGGTGACCTGCTGAGCGACCGCTTCGAGCCGCTCGGCGGTTCGGGCCGCCAAAACCAGGTCGGCCCCGGCCTCCGCGCACCGGCGTGCAAGGGTGGTGCCGAGCGCCGGTCCGACACCGCTGATCACCACGACTTTGTTCTCCAGCATGCCGGACATCGGCTAACCCACCATTCTGTTCTGAATCTGTCTCTGCCGCAGAGCGATCCGCTCCCGCCAATCCTCTGTCGAAATCCTGTTGACATCATGGTGCGGCAAGCGGCCCGGAACCTGATCGATATCGACCAGTTCGACTGTCGGCCCATCCGCCTCGGTCAGCGTCCGCGACACCCGCTGCCAGCGGAACTGCAGGAAACCCTTGCGGTGCCCGAGGGTCTCCACCCAGTTGTGCACCCCGGGGTTGCGGTCTGCGACCACAATACGGATCATCCCGTCCGGATCGACTTGTGCCTGAGTGCCGTTCAGCGAGGTTTGATGGTTGATGTAGTCCAGCGAGATGTACCAGAGACTACCGAGTTGGAAGCCCAGATACGGAGCGTCGGTCTCAGGCAGGGTGATCACCAGTGCCTGATCGGCGGAAAGATCGAAATGCCCCGCCGAGGAGAATTGGGTCGCCAGACCGCCCGGAGTCAGCCGCGGCGCGACCATGGTGTTGGCCGGAAGGTTGGTGTAGAACCACTGCGGGAACTGCAGCCAGGTCTTGATTCGCTGGACGAGTTGTTTCCCGGCTGTGGCCCAGCGCTTGTCGATGAGATCCCCGGTCAGTGCGGGCGGCGCGGTTCCGGCGGTGTCGGTCCGGGCGATGGCGACGGTGCCGCGTCGCGCCGACCAGTCGTTGTAGACCTCCCGGATCACCAACTGGGCGTTGCCGGCCGGGGTGAAACGCCATTCGAAGCTGCCATCAGCGGAGATCGCGAGTTTTCGGTCGTCGAACGCCGTTTCACTGTCGGGGACATTCGCGTCCGTGTACTCCCCGCCGAGCAACTGGAAGCTGAGATCGGTGGTTGTCCCGCGGGTCCCGGTGACGACATACTCGTGCCCGGCATGCACCCGGGTCCCGAAGTAGAGGGTGTCCGGGTTGTCCAGGCCCATCTTGGTGAACGGCCCGGTACCGGACTGTAGAAACGGATGGTCTCGGTCGTAGTCGAAGGACAGGTGCGTGCAGGCGGCGATCCCGCCGGCGAGGTATTGCAGGCCCTCGAGCAAGTCCGCCTCGGATTCGATATGCGGTGCTTCGCGGACCAGTTGCTCGGCCTGGGCGATGGCATCGAGCAGGGGCTGTGCGTACATCGTCGGGGGGCCTCCGCGTTTTGACACCGGACCGCATCGGTAGCCGCCCGGACCAAACCTAGAACGTGTTCTAGTGCAGAGTCAACAGCGCGGCATCAGTTCACGCTGGCCAGGGCGAAAGGCAGCACCTCGGGCACTCCGGCACCACGCAGCACCCGCGCCGCCATCGTCAGCGTCCAGCCGGTGTCGGTGAGATCGTCGGTCAGCAGCACCGGCCCCGCCACCTGCCCCAGTGCCGGGACGGACCAGCAATCAGCCAGCGCGGCAACACGGTAGGCGGAGTTGGCCGCGGTGACCGGCCGACGGTCGGGGCGATAACGCAAGGTGCCGAGGTTTTTCAACCGGCCCAGTCCGGCAAGACCATCCACCACCGACCCGATCAGCAGTGGGTGGCTGGTGGAGTCCAGACCCATCACCGCGACCGGCCGCGACTGCCACGGCCAGGCAGCCAGCACGGCGACGGCGGCCTCCAGCACTTCGGCCGGAACCGGCGCATCCGGTTCGGCAAGCAGTCGGCGCAGCCGTGTTCCCCACCCCAGATCGGTCAGTCGCCCGATGACCCGGCCGGTGGCCGGACCGTCGCTGATCCGCCCGCTGAGGTCGATCCCCAGTTTGCTCAAACCAGTGGGCCATTGCCGGCGTGGGGCTAGTTCGACCCCGGGGCGCTGTAACCGCTGCCGGGCCGCGTCGACCGCAGCGGACCCGATATCAGCGGAATAGGTGCCGCCGCCGCAGTTATCGCAACGACCGCAGCGCGCGCCCTCGTCGAGTTCAGGGTCGTCCAACTGCGCCCGCAGGAAGCTCATCCGGCAGCCGACGGTGGTTTGATAGTCGAGCATGGCCTGTTGTTCCCGGCGGCGGGCCTCGTCGAGTTTGCGGTAGCGCGGTTCGTCGTAGTGCCATCGACCTCCGGTACCGATCCACCCGCCTTTCACCCGCTTGACCGCACCATCGACGTCCAGAACCTTGAGCACCATCTCCAGCCGCGACCGGCCGAGGTCGACGAGCGGTTCCAGTGCCGCGGTCGATTGCGGCCGGTCGGGGTCGAGAACCTCGATCACCCGCCGCACGATGGTCTCGGAGGGGAAGGCCACCGACGCGAAGTAGCTCCAGATATCCCGGTCCTCGGTTCCCGGCAGCAGGACCGCCACGGCGCTGGACGTTGATCGGCCGGCGCGGCCGACCTGCTGGTAGTAGGCGATCGGCGAGGACGGGGCGCCCAGGTGGATGACGAAGCCGAGGTCGGGTTTGTCGAACCCCATGCCCAGCGCCGATGTCGCGATCAGCGCCTTGACCCGATTACCCAGCAGGTCGGCTTCGAGTTGTTCGCGCTCAGCCGGGTCGGTCGCGCCCGTGTACGCGGCGACATCATGACCGAGATCGCGCAGCAACGTCGCGAGGTCACGGGCACCGGCGACGGTCAGGGTGTAGATGATTCCGGAGCCCTCGAACGAATCCAGTTGTGCGGCAATCCAAGCGGCCCGCCCAGCGGCGGAGGCGATGTGGACCACCGATAGTCGCAGCGACTCGCGATCGAGACCGCCGCGCAGCACCAGGGTGTCGGTTCCACCGACGCCCAGTTGAGCGGAGACGTCCTCGACGACCCGGTTATTGGCCGTCGCCGTGGTGGCGAGGACGGGGGTGTCGGTACCCAACTCGGCCACCAGGGTGCGGATGCGGCGGTAGTCGGGCCGGAAGTCATGCCCCCAATCCGAAACGCAGTGGGCCTCATCGACCACCACCAGTCCGGCGTCGGCGGCCAGGGCGGGCAACACGGTGTCGCGAAACTCCGGATTGTTCAGGCGCTCCGGGCTGACCAGCAACACATCCAGATCGCCGGTCGCAACCCTCCGGTGGATATCTCCCCACTCGGTGACATTGCCGGAGTTGATCGTGGCCGCACGCACGCCGGCGCGATGCGCGGCGGCGACCTGATTTCGCATCAGCGCCAGCAGCGGGGAGACGATGACGGTGGCACCCCGGCCCTGTTCCCGCAGCAGTATGGCCGCGATGAAGTAGACGGCCGACTTGCCCCACCCGGTCCGTTGCACGACCAGCGCGCGACGCCGCTGCACGACCAGTGCCTCGATGGCGGTCCACTGATCCTCACGGAGCACCGAGCCCGGTCCGGCGAGCTGTTCAAGGATCGTTTGGGCGCGCGCCCGGGTGGCGGTCATCGGGTGTTCAGGCCTGCTCCTGCTCGCGTTTGATCTCCAGCGCGATATCGATGAGCTGGTCCTCCTGACCGCCGATCAATTTGCGCTGCCCGGCCCGGTGCAGGAGGTGATGGGCCGGCACGCCGTACCGTTCGCTCTGGCGCACAGCGTGTTTGAGGAAGCTGGAGTACACCCCGGAGTAACCCATGATGAGGGCGTTGCGGTCCAGCAGGCATTCCGCGGGCATCGCCTTGGACACCACGTCCTCGGCGGCATCGGCGATATCGAAGAAGTCGATACCGGTTTTGACGCCGATCTTGTCGAAGACTCCGATCAGCGCCTCGACCGGGGCGTTACCCGCCCCGGCCCCGAACCGGCGCACACTGCCGTCGATCTGCCTGGCCCCGGCGCGGACCGCCTCCACCGAGTTGGCCACACCCAGACCGAGATTCTCGTGGCCGTGGAAACCCACCTGGGCGTCCTCCCCGAGTTCGGCCACCAGCGCCGAAACCCGTTCGGCCACATCAGTGAGAACAAGCGCTCCGGCCGAGTCCACCACGTAGACGCACTGACACCCGGCATCCGCCATGATGCGGCCCTGGGCGGCCAGTTTCTCCGGCGGCAGGGTGTGGGCCATCATCAGGAACCCGACGGTCTCCAGGCCGAGTTCCCGGGCCAGACCGAAATGCTGGATGGAGACGTCGGCCTCGGTGCAGTGAGTGGCGATCCGGCAGATCGACCCCCCGTTGTCCTGAGCCTGGCGGATGTCCTCTTTGGTGCCGACGCCCGGCAACATCAGAAACGCGATCCTGGCCTCGTCGGCGGTCTCGGCGGCCGCCTTGATCAAGTCCTGCTCCGGCACTTTGGAAAAGCCATAGTTGAAACTCGACCCGCCCAGCCCGTCACCGTGGGTCACCTCGATCACCGGTACCCCGGCCGCATCCAGCGCCGCGACAACAGCCCGGACCTCCTCGACGGTGAACTGATGGCGTTTGTGGTGCGACCCGTCGCGCAGCGAGGTATCGGTGATCCGGACGTCCCAGATGTGATCGCTCATCGTGTGCCTCCCCGGACTGATGCAGCTTGTTTGGCGATTTCCTCGCCGACCTTGGTGGCCGCGGCGGTCATGATGTCCAGGTTCCCCGCGTAGGGGGGCAGATAATCGCCGGCACCCTCGACTTCCACGAACGTCGTCACCACATTCCGACCACCGTTGACCACAGACGGCTCATCGAACTGCGGTTCGTTGAGCAATCGGTAGCCCGGAACATAGGTCTGCACCTCGGCCACCACGTCATCAATCGAGCGGGTGATGGCATCGTGGTCGGCACCCTCGGGAATCTCACAGAAGATGGTGTCGCGCATGATCATCGGCGGGTCAGCCGGGTTGAGGATGATGATCGCCTTGCCAAGACCGGCACCTCCGATAACCTCCACGCCGCGGGCGGTCGTCTTGGTGAACTCGTCGATATTGGCCCGCGTGCCCGGGCCGGCCGAGACCGATGCCACCGATGCGACGATCTCGGCGTAGGGGACGCTCACCACCCGCGACACCGCGTGGACGATGGGGATCGTCGCCTGCCCCCCGCAGGTGACCATGTTGACGTTCGGGGCGTCGAGGTACTGCCGAAGATTGGCCGGTGGCACCACCCCCGGACCGACGGCGGCCGGGGTCAGGTCGACAGCCGTGATACCCGCCTCGGCGTAGCGCGGGGCGGCCGCCCGGTGCACGTAGGCCGAGGTGGCCTCGAAAACCAGGTCGGGCAGTTGGGATTGGGCCAGCAACCAATCGACGCCCTCGTGGGTGGTCTCCAATCCGAGCTTGCGGGCCCGCGCCAGACCCTCGCTGTCCGGGTCGATGCCGATCATCCAGCGCGGATCGAGCCACTCCGACCGCAGTAGTTTGTACAACAGGTCAGTGCTGATATTGCCGGAGCCGACGATGGCGACCGATTTCTTCTGGGGCACAAGCGCTCTCCCTACTGGAACGACAACCGGACCGAGCCCAGTCCGGCGAAGTCGGCGAGGAACTCATCCCCGGGCCGGACGTCGATGGCCCGGGTACACGATCCGGGAAGCACGATATCGCCGGCCCGCAACCGGACCCCGAAACCGTCGACTTTGCGGGCCAGCCAGGCCACCGCCGTGACCGGGTTGCCGAGCACCGCGTCGCTGCGCCCCTCGGCGACCACTTCGCCGTTGCGGGTCAGGACCGCGTCGATGGCGGTGATGTCGATATCCTTCGGCGAAACCCGTTCGGTTCCCAGGACGAATCCCGCCGATGACGCGTTGTCGGCGATGGTGTCGCACAGCGCGATCTTCCAGTCCGAGATCCGGGTATCGATGAGTTCGATCGCGGGCACATAGGCGGCGGTGGCGGCGATGACGTCGTCCTCGGTGCATCCGGCCCCGGGCAGGTCGGCGGCCAGGATGAATCCCACCTCGACCTCCACCCGCGGAAAGAGGAAGCGGTCCGCCGCTACCGGGACACCTTCGAACACCTCCATATCGGCGAGCAGGTGGCCGTAATCCGGTTCGTCGACGCCCATCATCTGCTGCATCGCCTTCGAGGACAGTCCCACCTTGTGGCCCACCACGACCGCGCCCTCGTCTACGCGCCGCCGGATGTTGATGAGCTGGATCTCGTAGGCGTCGACCACGTCGATATCGGGCTCGGCACCGGTCAGCGGGGTCAGGGGCACCCTCGTCCGCTCAGCCTCCGCCAGATCGTCGGCGAGGGCGACGCGGGACTGGTCACTCAGCATTCCGCGAATCCCGTCATTCGATGTCACGCAGACGTCAGTAGCGCCCGACCGGCTTAATTCTATAACGTGTTCTAGTATGACAGCCCAGGAGTTCGACGTCATCGTGGTCGGAAGCGGCGGGGCCGGAATGGTAGCCGCCCTGACTGCCGCCCATCAGGGGTTATCCGCAGTCGTCGTGGAGAAGTCCGCGCACTTCGGCGGATCGACGGCGCGGTCCGGCGGTGGGGTGTGGATCCCCAACAACGAGATCCTCGAACGAGACGGCGTCACCGACACCGACGAGGCCGCGCGCACATACCTGCACGCCATCATCGGTGACGTTGTCCCGTCCGAGAAGATCGACACCTACCTGGAACGCGGCCCGGAGATGCTGTCCTTCGTGCTCAGGCACACACCGTTGAAGATGTGCTGGGTTCCCGGCTACTCCGACTACTACCCGGAAACCGCGGGTGGGCGGGCGGCGGGACGGTCGATTGAGCCGGAACCGTTCGACGCCAAGAAGTTGGGGCCGGACCTTCCGGGCCTGGAACCGGCCTACGGCAAGGTGCCTCTCAATGTCGTGGTGATGCAACAGGACTATGTCCGTCTCAACCAGATGAAGCGGCATCCGCGCGGGGTATTGCGCAGCCTGAAGGTCGGCGCCCGTTCGATGTGGGCAGGTTTGCGGGGCAAGAATCTGGTCGGTATGGGCCGGGCGCTGATCGCGCCACTGCGAATCGGTCTGCGCGAAGCCGGCGTGCCGGTGCTGCTCAACACCGCGCTCACCGACCTGTACTTCTCCGACGGGGTGGTGCGCGGCATCTACGTCCGTGACACGACGGAGCCGGAAACCAATGAGCCGCGCCTGATCCTGGCCCGGCGGGGCGTCATCCTGGCCTGCGGCGGTTTCGAGCACAACGAACAGATGCGGGTGAAGTACCAGCGCGCGCCGATCGGGACCGAATGGACCGTCGGCGCCGCCGCCAACACCGGCGACGGGATCTCGGCGGCCGAAAAACTGGGTGCGGCTTTGGATCTGATGGAGGACGCATGGTGGGGCCCGACGGTCCCCCTGCACGGCGCCCCGTGGTTCGCGCTGTCGGAGCGCAACTCCCCCGGATCGATGATCGTCAACATGTCGGGCCAGCGCTTCATGAACGAGTCGATGCCCTATGTGGAGGCCTGCCACCACATGTACGGCGGCCAGTACGGGCAGGGGTCGGGGCCGGGCGAGAACGTGCCCGCCTGGCTGGTCTTCGATCAGCAGTACCGCAACCGCTACATCTTCGCCGGCCTGCAGCCGGGCCAGCGGATTCCGAAGAAATGGCTGGAGTCCGGGGTGATCGTCAAGGCCGACACGATCGGGGAACTGGCCGGGCACACCGGGCTGCCGGCCGATGGCCTGGCCGAGACCGTCAACCGGTTCAACGGCTTCGCCCGCAGAGGACTTGACGAGGACTTCCACCGTGGTGAGAGCGCCTACGATCGCTACTACGGGGACCCGACCAACAAACCGAACCCCAACCTCGGAGAGATCAGCCACCCGCCCTACTACGCGGCGAAACTGGTGCCCGGCGATCTGGGCACCAAGGGCGGCGTCCGAACCGACGTGAACGGCCGCGCGCTGCGCGACGACGGATCGGTGATCGAGGGTCTGTATGCCGCCGGTAACGTCAGCGCTCCGGTGATGGGACATACCTATCCGGGACCGGGCGGAACCATCGGGCCGGCCATGACCTTCGGGTATCTGGCAGCGCTCGATATGGCCCGGCAGAACTGATATGCCCATCGATCTCGATGTTGCCCTGTCCGCCGAACTCGAACCCGTCGAGTTCTCCTGGACCAGCAGCGATGTCCAGCTTTACAACCTTGCCCTGGGGGCGGGTGCGGATCCGATGTGCCCCGGCGAGTTGCGCTACCTGACCGACGGAACGCCCCAGGTGTTGCCCACGTTCGCCAGCGTGGCCGCCACCTTCCACATGACCGAGCCGCCCGCCGTCAGCTATCCGGGTGTCGATATCGAGCTCGGCAAGGTCTTGCACGGCAGCGAGGCGGTCAGCGCACCGGGGCCGCTGCCGGCGAGTGGGACCGCCCGGGCGGCGACCCGGTTCACTGATATCTGGGATAAGGGCAAGGCCGCAGTGCTCGTCAACGAGACGGTCGTGACGGACCTCGACGGCAACCCGCTGTGGACGACCCGGCGATCCATCTTCGCCCGCGGCGAGGGCGGTTTCGGCGGCGAGCGGGGCCCGTCGGCGCGGGCGGCGCCGCCGCATGGCGAACCGGACGTCGTGTTCGACATCCCGACCCTGCCGCAGCAGGCGCTGCTGTACCGGCTGTGCGGCGACCGCAACCCGTTGCACTCCGATCCCGGATTTGCCGCCGCCGCCGGCTTTCCCCGGCCGATCCTGCACGGGCTGTGCACCTACGGGATGGTCTGCAAGGCGCTCGTCGACACCCTGCTCGACGCCGACGCCACCAGAGTGGGCGGCTACGGCGCTCGGTTCGCCGGCGTCGTGTATCCGGGCGAGACGCTCCGAGTCGCCGTGTGGCGCGACGTGGACCGCTACGTCGGCGTCGTCACCGCACCGGCCCGGGACAACGTCACGGTGCTCGCCGATGTGGAGCTGCTCCCCAGCTAGGCCGGCGTCGCCGGGCCGGCGTCATCGGGCCGGCGTCATCGGGCCGGCGTCATCGGGCCGGCGTCCCCACGACGTCCGGAATCGCGGAATCAGGCCACAACTGCGACGATCACAGTTATCCTGCACTCAGATTTCTTTCAGGAATTTCTCATAGCTTGAGCTAGGGGGCAGTGGTGCGCGCATTGAACTCTGTTGGCCGGGTCGGTGGACTGGCAGTCGCCCTCGGGGTGGGCGCCGCCGCCTTCAACTATTCGGCGGTGGCGTGGGCGGACAGCCCGTCGAGGGCCTCCGAGGCACCGTCAGCAGCGTCCGAAACCACAGCATCCGAAAACGCCGCATCCGTAACCGCGGGGGCCGGGGCTACCGCGCCGAACCGGCGGACCCGGGGCGCAGCCGGGCCCAACGCAGTTGTCAATCGGGGTGGGGCCGGACCGGCGATCCGCCGACCCGGCGCCGGTTCAGCGCAACCCAGGGGCTCGGTGCAACCGCGGGTCACCATCCCGACCGTCGCCGGACCAGGCCCCGCCGAACCACCACCGACCGCCCCGATCGACACATCCGACGTGATCAGCGTTGCCTCCCCGGCCGCGGCGGTCGCCGAGCAGTCGGTGCCGGACATCCCCCCAGCCGCCGTGACTGCCGCCGCACTCCCGGTCGCGCCGGTTCCCGCACCCCAGCCGGCCCCCGTATCGGCCTTCGTGACCGCCGCCGCCGACCCCGCCGCAGACCCGTTCGCCGACGGTATTCCGGCGGTTCCGATCGGTTCGCCGCTGGA
>JAHZJY010000273.1 GCA_022600695.1 Actinomycetes bacterium
ATCCGGCGACGCGCCAGCAGCGCGAAATACACCGTGTTGGTGGCTCCGATGAGGTGGAAACGCTGCCAGTCCGGATCGCTGCGGCGTTCGCCGCCGACCGGGGCGAAGAATCCCTTGGGCGTGGTGTCGGCGCCCACCACCAGGGCCACATCGCACAGGCCCGCCATGATCTGGGCCCGTGCCGATTGCAGGGCTTGGGATCCCGAGGCGCAGGCCGCGTAACTGGAGGACACCGGAATCCCGGTCCAGCCGAGTTTCTGGGCGAATGTGGCCCCGGCTACGAAGCCCGGGTATCCGTTTCGGATGGTGTCCGCGCCGGCGACGAGTTGGATCTGACGCCAGTCCAGTCCGGCGTCACGCAGGGCCGCCCGGGCGGCGACCACCCCGTACTCGGTGAAGTCCCGGCCCCATTTGCCCCACGGGTGCATGCCGGCGCCGAGGATGTAGACCGGGGCGTTCACGAGGCGATCCGCCAGGCGTACACCGTGCGCTGCAGGCCGTCATCTCCGACGTAGAGCGGCATCGTTGTCAGCTCCATGGACATTCCGACCTTCAAATCGCCGGCGTGGGTTCCCTCGACGACCTTGCCCAACACGATCAGCCCCTCATCAGCCAGTTGTACGGCGGCGACTGCGAACGGTTCGAACGGATCACTCGTCGGGTACGGCGGCGGCGGGGCGTAGTGGTTCTCGGTGTAGCTCCACAACGTGCCGCGCCGCGACAGCGCCACCGACTCCAATTCGTCGGCCTCGCAGGCCGGGTTGGGGCAGTTGTCCGGCCGCGGCGGGAAGACGAAAGTGGCGCACTGCGGGCATCTGGCGCCGATCAGATGCGGCTCACCGGATTCGCCGACAGTCCACCAGCCCTCGATGGCGGGTAGTTCCGCGGCGGCGTCCGGAGAAGCTGGCACGGGGTCAGCGTACGCGATCCTGCCAGCCCGATTGAAACGTGTTTCAGTTCCCCCGCGGGTGGTCGCCATGCCTACAGTGTGGGGGTGAGCGACAAGCCGACATTGATGTTGCTGGACGGTAATTCGCTGGCCTTCCGGGCGTTCTACGCGTTGCCTGCGGAGAATTTCAAGACCCGCAGCGGCCTGACCACCAATGCCGTCTACGGGTTCACCGCGATGCTGATCAACCTGTTGCGCGACGAGGCGCCCACTCATATCGCCGCCGCCTTCGACGTATCGCGCCAGACGTTCCGGGCTGAGCGGTTTCCCGAGTACAAGGCCACCCGCAGTGCCACACCCGATGAATTCCGCGGTCAGATCGATATCACCAAGGAAGTGCTGGGCGCTCTTGGGATCACCGTGCTCGCCGAACCGGGGTTCGAGGCCGATGACATCATCGCGACTCTGGCGACACAGGCCGATGAGGCCGGCTACCGGGTTCTCGTCGTCACCGGTGACCGCGATGCCCTGCAACTGGTCAACCCCGACGTCACCGTGCTCTACCCGATTAAGGGGGTCAGCGTGCTGACCCGGTTCACCCCGGAGGCGGTGGTGGAGAAGTACGGACTGACCCCGGAGCAGTACCCCGACTTCGCGGCGCTGCGCGGTGATCCCAGCGACAACCTGCCCGGTATCCCGGGCGTGGGGGAGAAGACCGCGGCCAAGTGGATCGTGGAGTACGGCTCCCTGCAGAACCTGGTGGACAACGTCGAGGGGGTGCGCGGCAAGGTCGGAGACTCGTTGCGCGCCAATCTCTCCGGTGTGGTGCTCAACCGGGAATTGACCCATCTGGTGCGTGATGTGCCGCTGGCTCAGACTCCGGACACCCTGCGTCTGGCGCCATGGGATCGCGACCAGATCCACCGGCTCTTCGATGACCTGGAGTTCCGGGTACTGCGGGACCGGCTGTTCGACACCCTGGCAGCGGTGGAGCCCGAGGTCGATGCGGGCTTCGACGTGCGCGGCGGGGCGCTCGAGCCCGGCGCGGTCGCGAGTTGGTTGGCCGAACACACCGGTGACGGCAGCCGGTCCGGGCTGGCGGTGGTGGGCAGCCATGCGGTTTATGACGGCGACACCACAGCCCTGGCGATCGCGGCGGCCGACGGAGAGGGAGCTTATGTTGACACCGCCGGGTTGACGCCTGGCGACGAAGCCGCGCTCGGTTCCTGGTTGGCCGATGCGGACGCCCCGAAAGCGTTGCACGAGGCCAAGATCGCCATGCACGACCTCGCCGGGCGCGGATGGCATCTCGCCGGTGTCAGCTCCGACACTGCACTGGCCGCCTATCTTGTGCGGCCCGGCCAGCGCAGCTTCGCATTGGATGATCTGTCGCTGCGCTATCTGCGGCGCGAACTTCGGGCAGAAGCCCCCGAACAGCAGCAACTTTCCCTTCTGGACGACCCTGAGGGCGTCGATGACGAGGCGGTCCAGACACTCATCCTGCGGGCCCGGGCCGTCGCCGACCTCGCCGACGCCCTGGATGAGGAACTGGCCCGCATCGAATCCGCGGCGCTGCTCCGCGAAATGGAACTGCCGGTCCAATCGGCGCTGGCCAGAATGGAAACCATCGGCATCGCCGTGGACCTGGAGAAGCTCAACTTGCTGCAGCGGGAATTCGGCGAGCAGATCCGTCAGGCCGCTGAGGCCGCCTACTCGGTGATCGGCAAGCAGATCAACCTCGGCTCACCCAAGCAGTTGCAGGTGGTGCTGTTCGACGAACTCGGCATGCCCAAGACCAAGAAAACAAAGACCGGGTACACCACCGACGCCGACGCCCTGCAATCGCTGTTCGACAAGACCGGACACCCGTTCCTCGAGCATCTGCTGGCGCACCGCGACGCCACCCGGCTCAAGGTCACCGTTGATGGATTGCTGAAATCGGTGGCCGCGGACGGTCGGATCCACACCACCTTCAACCAGACCGTGGCCGCCACCGGCCGGCTGTCCTCGACCGAGCCGAACCTGCAGAACATTCCGATCCGCACCGAGGCCGGCCGGCGCATACGTGACGCGTTCTGTGTGGGCTCCGGCGGCGGCACCGTCTATACGGAGTTGATGACTGCCGACTACAGCCAGATCGAGATGCGGATCATGGCGCACCTGTCGGGTGATGCGGAGTTGATCGAGGCATTCCGCACCGGGGAGGATCTGCACTCGTTCGTAGGGGCCCGGGCCTTCGGGGTCCCCATCGAAGAGGTCACGCCCGAGCTGCGCCGGCGGGTCAAGGCGATGTCCTACGGGTTGGCCTATGGGCTGAGCGCCTACGGGTTGTCCCAGCAGCTCAAGATCTCCACCGAGGAGGCCAAGGAGCAGATGGATCAGTACTTCGCCCGGTTCGGAGGCGTCCGGGACTATCTGCTCGAAGTCGTCGAGCAGGCCCGGAAAGACGGATTCACCTCGACGGTGTTGGGCCGACGCCGGTACCTGGCCGAATTGGACAGCAGCAATCGGCAACTCCGGGAGGCCGCCGAACGAGCGGCGTTGAACGCTCCGATTCAGGGTAGCGCCGCCGATATCATCAAGGTCGCGATGATTCATGTCGACAACGCGATCGCCGCAGCCGATCTGGAGTCCAGGATGGTGCTGCAGGTTCACGACGAGCTGTTGTTCGAGGTGGCGTCGGGCGAGCGTGCGGCTCTCGAGGAACTGGTGCGCGAGAAGATGGGTGGCGCCTACCCGCTGGACGTCCCGCTTGAGGTATCGGTGGGTTATGGACCTACCTGGGATGCAGCCGCGCATTAGCCCCGGCGGGTTCATTAGCCTCCGGTGGGTGAAGGTGCGCGTCGGTGCGGGGACACGCCGCGGCGTCGTGCGGTTTGCGCACTCTCGCCGCGATATCTGGCGGCCGTCTATCGCACCGGACACCGATAGTCGTTGATCACTTGTAACGCCGGCCCGGCCGCCACCCGGGCGGCCACCACCTGGTGGGCCTCCTCGTTCTGCAGGGCGAACACCCGCTCGTCGCCGAAGCCGCGCTCGATACGGTCCCGGACGTAGGCCAGTTCGACCACCGCCAGGAAGAATCGCTTGACCGCTGACGCGGCATGCCGACCACCCATACGCTGCGCGTTCTGCACAGCCAGTTTCCGGGAGTGCAGCGAGACCAGCCAGGTCGATTCGGCCGGCGTCACCAGGCCATGGGCGACCAACGCGGGTAGCCCAGCGGCGATGATGTGACGCTCCCGGCGTCGACTCACCACGGCCAGGATTATCGCCAGCCCGAACACGGGCATCATCCACAAGACGTAGACACCGAGGTAGGTGCCGGCTCCCAGCAGCGCCGAACCGTTCCACAGGCCGTGCATGACCACCGCGGCCAGGTAGCCCAGCAGCAGGCAGCTCAGCTTTGCGGGTCTGGAACGTTGTTGCAGCGCGAAGTACACCCCGATGGCGAACATGGTGGTGAACAGCGGGTGAGCGAACGGCCCGAGCACCAGGCGCATCCCGGCGATGGCCAGCGAGCCCGTCAGCGTCTCGCCGTTGGCGATGTAGAAGACGTTCTCCAACCAGGCGAAGCCCACCGCGGTGAAACCGGCGTAGACCAAGCAGTCGGTCATGGTGTTGAGTTCGTTGCGGCGCCGGCCGGTCATCATCAACAGCAGCAACGTCCCCTTGGCGGCCTCCTCGATCACCGGTGCACCGATGGCCACCGTGACGAAATCGGGTGTCGGGCCACCGGTCCCGAACGTCTGCTCGATGACCTGTCCGAAGGCCACCGACAGCAGGACCGCGACCGAGGCGCCCCATAGAAACGCCATGACCAGCAGTCGCGGGGGTTCCGGCTCCCAGCGGTCCAGCCACAGGTAGCACAACAGCACGAACGTCATCGCCAGACTGGACAGCGCGAGGCCCAAGGCGGTGCCGCCCGGGTCTACCGAGGTGAGCAGGCCCAGGATCAACGCCGCGAGGGTGCCGAGCGCGATGATGGCCGCGAGTGGGGCGCCGACTCTGCGGACCGGTCGCGGAAAGGGCGGCACCGTGGCGTAGGACACCAGGGGAGCGTAGCCGCGGCCGCCCCCGGGTTTGTCGACGTTGTCCTCGGTCGAGTAAGATCCTTCCGGCCCCGCATGCAGTTCTGCGGGCCGAACACCAAAGAAACCTGTCCCTACGATTAACCGTGTCCGGAGCCACCCAACAATATGCCCAGTCCCACCGTCACCTCGCCGCAAGTAGCCATCAACGACATCGGCTCGGCCGAGGACTTCCTCGCCGCCATCGACAAGACCATCAAATACTTCAACGATGGCGACATCGTCGAGGGGACCATCGTGAAGGTGGACCGGGATGAGGTTCTACTCGATATCGGCTATAAGACCGAAGGCGTCATCCCGTCCCGCGAACTCTCCATCAAGCACGACGTCGACCCCAATGAGGTTGTGTCCGTCGGCGATGAGGTCGAGGCGCTCGTCCTCACCAAGGAGGACAAAGAAGGCCGGTTGATCCTGTCCAAGAAGCGTGCGCAGTACGAGCGCGCCTGGGGCACCATCGAAGAGCTCAAGGAGAAGGACGAGGCCGTCAAGGGCACCGTCATCGAGGTCGTCAAGGGTGGTCTGATCCTCGACATCGGCCTGCGCGGGTTCCTGCCCGCGTCGCTGGTGGAGATGCGTCGGGTCCGCGATCTGCAGCCGTACATCGGCAAGGAGATCGAGGCCAAGATCATCGAGTTGGACAAGAACCGCAACAACGTGGTGCTGTCGCGGCGCGCCTGGCTTGAGCAGACCCAGTCCGAGGTGCGCAGCGAGTTCCTCAACCAACTGGTCAAGGGCGCGGTCCGCAAGGGCGTCGTGTCCTCCATCGTCAACTTCGGCGCCTTCGTCGACCTCGGCGGGGTCGACGGTCTGGTGCACGTCTCCGAGCTGTCCTGGAAGCACATCGACCATCCCTCCGAGGTGGTCCAGGTGGGCGACGAGGTAACCGTCGAGGTGCTCGACGTCGATATGGACCGCGAGCGAGTTTCGTTGTCGCTCAAGGCAACCCAGGAAGATCCGTGGCGGCACTTCGCCCGTACCCATGCCATCGGTCAGATCGTCCCAGGCAAGGTCACCAAGTTGGTGCCGTTCGGTGCGTTCGTTCGCGTCGAGGAGGGCATCGAGGGTCTGGTCCACATCTCCGAGCTGTCCGAGCGCCATGTCGAGGTGCCCGACCAGGTTGTGGCCGTTGGTGACGATGCCATGGTCAAGGTCATCGATATCGACCTGGACCGGCGCCGTATCTCGCTGAGCCTCAAGCAGGCCAATGAGGACTACACCGAAGAGTTCGACCCGTCGAAATACGGTATGGCCGACAGTTACGACGAGGCGGGTAACTACATCTTCCCGGAGGGCTTCGACGCCGAGACCAACGAGTGGCTCGAGGGCTTCGACAAGCAGCGCACCGAATGGGAGGCCCGCTATGCCGAGGCTGAACGTCGGCACAAGATGCACACCGCGCAGATGGAGAAGTTCGCCGCCGCCGATGCCGCCGCCGCTGAGGAGCGTCCGACGGGCTCCTCGGCGAGTTCGAGTTCCGGCGCGGAGGCCGGCGGGTCGCTGGCCAGCGATGCCCAGTTGGCGGCGTTGCGCGAGAAGCTCGCCGGTAACGCCTAGCTGCTTCTGGCGATGCTGCGCATCGGCCTGACCGGCGGAATCGGCGCCGGGAAGTCGACTGTGTCGGCGGCATTCGCCGACTGCGGAGCGGTGATCGTCGACGGCGACGTCATCTCGCGGGAGGTTGTCGAGCCGGGCACCGAGGGGTTGGCTGCGCTGGTCGATCATTTCGGTGACAGCATCCTGCTGCCGGACGGTGCCCTGGACCGGCCCGCATTGGCCGCGCGGGCGTTCGTCGACGATCAGCAGCGCGCGCGGCTCAATGCCATCGTCCACCCGCTGGTAGCGCGGCGGCGGGCCGAGATCGTCGACGCCGTGGCCAGTGACGCGGTCATCGTCGAGGACATTCCGCTCTTGGTGGAATCCGGGATGGCGTCACTGTTCCCGCTTGTCGTGGTGGTTCACGCCGAAACCGACGTGCGGCTGCAACGGCTGATCGCCCTGCGCGGGATGGATGAGGCGGATGCCCGGGCCCGCATCGCGGCCCAGGCGTCCGAGGAACAGCGCCGC
>JAHZJY010000031.1 GCA_022600695.1 Actinomycetes bacterium
CCCCCGTTCCGCCCCCTCCGCCTCCTCCGTGATCGCGGCGTCCCCGGGCGATCCCGCGGGCGTCGAGCAGACGGTGGATCGGCCGCGCGCCACGGTGTCGCCGGAACCGCTGGCCGGGGATCTGCGCAGCGCCGATGACCGCGATCTGCCCAGTCGCACCGACACAGTGGGGGCTGCGCTCTCCGAGGTCGTGGGCGGGCCCGTCGGCCGCCGCGCACTGGTGGGCCGAACCCGGGTGCTCACCCCGTTGCGGGTCATGTTCGCCATCGCGCTGGTGTTCCTGGCGCTCGGTTGGTCGACGAAGGCGGCCTGCCTGCAGACCGTCGGCAGTGGTGCGCCGGACCAGAAGGTGGCCAACTGGGAGAACCAGCGCGCCTACTACGAACTCTGTTACTCCGACACCGTGCCGCTCTACGGCGCGGAACTGTTGAGTCAGGGGAAGTTTCCGTACAAGTCCAGTTGGCTGGAACTGGACTCGGCGGGCAAACCGCAGCAGCAGTACGACGGCAGCGCGGCAGTGCGCTACATGGAGTACCCGGTGCTGACCGGGGTCTACCAGTACGTGTCGATGTCGCTGGCCAAGACCTACACCGCCGTCGCGAAGGCGACCAAGCTGCCGATCCTCAACGGGGTGGCAGAGGTGGTGATGTTCTTCAACTTCGCGGCCGTCGGGTTGGCGCTGGCGTGGCTCGCCACCGTGTGGGCCACCGCGATGCTGGCGGGCCGGCGGATCTGGGATGCCGCCCTGGTGGCCGCATCACCGATTCTGATCTTCCAGATTTTCACCAATTTCGACGCTCTGGCAACGGCTTTGGCCATCGGGGGGTTGCTGGCGTGGGCCCGCCGCCGCCCTGCGCTGGCCGGAATCCTGATCGGACTCGGAGTGGCCGCCAAGCTTTACCCGGTGCTGTTCCTGCTGCCGCTACTGGTGTTGGGTGTGCGTACCGGTCGGCTCGCCGACGCGACACGCACCGCGGTAGTCGCCGCGGCGACCTGGCTGGCGATCAACCTGCCGGTGATGGTGCTGTATCCGCGCGGCTGGTCGGAGTTCTTCCGGCTCAACTCCAGGCGACCCCCGGACATGGACTCGTTGTACAACGTCATCAAGTCCTTTACCGGGTGGCCCGGACTGGATCCGAATCTCGGTTTCTGGCAACCGCCGCTGGTACTCAACGCCGTCGTCGCCGTTCTGTTCCTGTTGTGCTGCGCGGCAATCGCCTATATCGGCCTGACGGCGCCGCGGCGGCCGCGGGTGGCCCAGTTGACCTTCCTGGTGGTCGCGGCTTTCCTTTTGGTCAACAAGGTGTGGAGCCCGCAGTTCTCACTCTGGCTGGTGCCGTTGGCGGTGCTGGCGCTACCGCACCGGCGGGTGCTGCTGGCGTGGATGACCATCGACGCGCTGGTGTGGGTGCCGCGGATGTTCTATCTGTACGGCGAGCAGAACAAGGGCCTCCCGGAGCAGTGGTTCACCGCGACGGTTCTGCTGCGTGATCTCGCTGTCGGAGCGCTCGTCATCCTGGTCGTCCGGCAGATCTACCGGCCGGGTCAGGACTTGGTTCGTCTGGATGGCCGGATCGACGACCCGGTGGGTGGGGTCTTCGACGGCGCGCGGGATGCTTACCCGCAATGGTGGCCGAAAAACCTTCGGCCCCGGCATCGGCAGGGGGTGTTCGATGATCGTCGCGATTGCCCTGTTCCCGGGTAGTACGGCGCTGGATGCGGTAGGTCCCTACGAAGTGGTGCAGCGGGTGCCGTCGATCGATGTGGTGTTCGTCGGGCACGCCCGGGGCGAGGTGCGGACCGACAACGGGATGCTCGGGCTGACCGTTGACGCTGTCTTCGACGAGCTGACCGAACCGGATGTGGTGGTGGTGCCCGGCGGGGTCGGCGCGCGCGGGCTGCTGCGTGACGAGGAGATGCTCGACTGGGTGCGCACGGTCCATCGGCATACTCGGTTCACCACGTCGGTGTGCACCGGAAGTCTGGTGCTGGGCGCCGCCGGTCTGCTCGACGGGCTGACCGCGACGACGCACTGGGCGGCCCGGGACATCCTCGAGGAGCTCGGTGCGGTGTACAGCCCGCACCGCGTCGTCGAACATCTGCCGCAGCGGATCATCACCGCCGCCGGGGTATCCAGCGGCATCGATATGGCGTTGCGACTGGTCGAACTGCTCGTCGACCGGCAGGCCGCCGAGGCCAGCCAGCTGATGATCGAATACGACCCCGAGCCGCCGTTCGACGCCGGCGATCTGGGCAAGGCATCCGAGGCCACCCGGCTGCTGGCCTTGGAGTTCTTCAGCCGGCGCCACTGATTTCGCTGATCAGGGGCCGCTGCGGTAGCCTGAGCCGGTTGCCGACGCAGGCGACCCTCCTGCCGCGGAATCCGCCGCGGCCGCACACGACCATAGGAGGTGATGAGGTTTCCATGCGTCCATACGAAGTCATGATCATTCTCGATCCCACTCTTGACGAGCGCACCGTCGCCCCGTCGCTGGACACGTTTCTCAACGTGATCCGCAGCGATGGCGGAAAGGTCGACAAGGTGGATATCTGGGGCCGCCGCCGGCTGGCCTACGAGATCGCCAAGCATGCCGAGGGCATCTACGCGGTCATCGATGTCAAGGCTGAGCCCGCCACCGTGTCCGAGCTCGACCGTCAGCTCAACCTGAACGAGTCGGTGCTGCGGACCAAGGTGATGCGGACCGACAAGCACTGAGCTTCAGCATCGGTGGAGAACGTACGCGCGTTGTCGTAGTTCTTAACTAGGCTCCGCTTACGTTCTTCCCCACCAATCCCAGGAGGACCTTGTGGCCGGTGACACGATCATCACCGTCGTCGGAAACCTGACCGCCGATCCCGAATTGCGGTTCACCCCGTCGGGCGCGGCCGTCGCCAACTTCACGGTGGCGTCGACCCCGCGGATCTACGACCGTCAGAGTGGTGAGTGGAAGGACGGCGAAGCGCTGTTCCTGCGCTGCAGTATCTGGCGCGAGGCTGCCGAGAATGTGGCCGAGACCCTCACTCGCGGCGCGCGGGTCATCGCCTCCGGCCGGCTCAAGCAGCGGTCCTTCGAAACCAAAGAGGGCGAGAAGCGCACCGTTGTGGAACTCGAGGTCGATGAGATCGGCCCGTCCCTGAAGTACGCCACCGCCAAGGTGAACAAGACCAGCCGCGGCGGCGGTTCCGGCGGTTTCGGTGGTGGCGCACCCGGAGGCGGCGGTGGCGGTTCACGCCCGGCGGCCACCGCGCCGACCGAGGACCCGTGGGGCAGTGCGCCCGCGTCGGGCTCCTTCGGCGGCAATGATGACGACCCCCCCTTCTGATCAACCTGCGCGCCGGTCGCGCACACCAGAGAATGAAAGTGATTGAGCCATGAAAGCCAAGCCCACCAAGCGGCGTCCCGCACCGGACAAACCGATCAAGACCCGCAAGTGCGTGTTCTGCTCCAAGAAGGGCAAGTTGCAGGACATCAACTACAAGGACACCGCATTGCTGCGCACCTACATCAGCGAGCGGGGCAAGATTCGCGCCCGGCGGGTCACCGGCAACTGCGTGCAGCACCAGCGTGACGTTGCCATCGCCGTGAAGAACGCGCGCGAGGTCGCCTTGCTGCCGTTCACCTCGGCGACGCGCTAGAAGCATTCTGAAACGGAGCACACACCATGAAGCTGATCCTCACCGCTGAGGTTGACCACCTCGGAGCAGCCGGCGATACCGTCGAGGTCAAAGACGGGTACGGCCGCAACTATCTGCTGCCCCGGGGGCTGGCCGTCGTCGCCACTCGCGGCGCGCAGAGACACGCCGACGATATCCGCCGTTCGCGCGAGACCAAGACCGTGCGGGACCGCGAGCACGCCGAGGAGATTCAGGCCGCTGTCGAAGCACTGGGTCCGGTTTCGCTGGCCGTGAAGGTCGCCGGCGACTCCGGCAAGCTGTTCGGCTCGGTCACCGCCAACGACATCGTCGTGGCGATCAAGAAGGCCGGTGGGCCCAGCATCGACAAGCGGTCGGTGCATCTGCCCAAGGCCCACATCAAGGCGACCGGTACCCACACCGTCGTGGTGCATCTGCACCCGGAGGTTGACGTCCCCGTCGTCCTCGAGGTGACGGGCGCGCGGGCTTAGACCCCATCTGTCGGAGAATCCCCGGTATCGGCCTGGCGGGCCGCCGGGGATTTTTCCTTTTCCGGCGAACTCGCTGCTCCCGCCGCAGCGCAGTTAACGTAACCCCTCGTTAACTACTTGCACAGGCAACCGCAACACAACACGCCCGAAACGGCAACTTGACCCAACACGCCGATGGACTTCCTATCCACAGTCCGCTGCACCGCTGCGCTGCGGTTTACATCGAAAAATACTTGCGGCCTGCACACTGATCCACAGGTTCTCCCCAAGCCGCCAACACAGTTGTGCGCGGTATCCACAGTTCGCTAACAGGTTCGTGAACAGGGTCGGTTTGCGCCAGTGCCAGCAACGCCTAGCGTTTGGCTGCGGCGGTCGACGCGGGCGTGCCGGCAAGCGTTGTTGTCGGGGCTCGGACCTACCGTGACAAACGTCGGTAGGTCCCCGTGTTCGCCGATGCGGGGACGGATGAGAGGGAGGTGGGGGTAGCCAGATGGCGGTCGTCGATGACCTCGGGCAGCCGGTGGCTGAAGCGTCGGCAGCGCCGGAGGATTTCGGCCGCCAGCCGCCGCAGGACCTCGCCGCGGAGCAGTCCGTGCTCGGCGGGATGCTGCTGAGCAAGGACGCTATCGCCGACGTGCTCGAGCGCCTGCGCCCGGGCGACTTCTACCGACCCGCCCACCAGAACGTCTACGACGCGATTCTGGATCTGTACGGTCGCGGTGAGCCTGCCGACGCCGTGACTGTCGCCGCCGAACTGGACCGCCGGGGCCTGTTGCGCCGGATCGGCGGGGCGCCGTACCTGCACACCCTGATCTCGACGGTACCCACCGCTGCCAACGCCGGTTACTACGCGGGCATCGTGTCCGAGAAGGCGCTGCTGAGGCGGCTGGTCGAGGCCGGTACCCGGGTGGTGCAGTACGGCTACGCCGGGGCCGAGGGAGCCGATGTCAACGAAGTCGTCGACCGCGCCCAGGCAGAGATCTACGACGTCACCGAGCGGCGCACCTCGGAGGACTTCGTCGCCCTGGAGACGCTGCTGCAGCCGACGATGGACGAGATCGACGCGATCGCCTCCAACGGCGGGATATCCCGCGGTGTGCCGACCGGTTTCACCGAACTCGACGAGGTGACCAACGGCCTGCATCCGGGCCAGATGGTCATCGTGGCGGCGCGGCCCGGCGTCGGTAAGGCGTTGGCGCTGGACACCCCGCTGCCGACGCCCACCGGATGGACGACCATGGGGGCGGTGCGGGTGGGCGAGGAGTTGGTGGCACCGGACGGCTATCCCACCCGGGTGGTCGCAGCCACCGAGGTGATGCTCGGGCGGCCCTGCTTCGAAGTCGAGTTCTCCGACGGCACCGTGATCGTTGCCGACGCCGAGCATCAGTGGCCCACCCGCCGCGGTATCCGCACCACGGCGATGCTGCGGGCCGGGGCCGACCTGGTGACTTCGGCCGGTGTGCGCCAACTTGTCGGGGCCGGCAGCCCGCTGTCGACGGCGTTCGGGGTCGCTGACGTGCGCCGTGTCGACAGTGTCCCGGTACGGTGCGTCCAGGTCGACGATCCCGACCACCTGTACCTGGCCGGGCGGTCGATGGTGCCGACTCACAACTCGACCCTCGGCCTGGACTTCATGCGGTCGTGTTCGATCAAGAATCGGATGGCCAGCGTCATCTTCTCGCTGGAGATGAGCAAGTCCGAGATCGTCATGCGGTTGCTGTCCGCGGAGGCCAAGATCAAGCTCGCCGATATGCGCTCGGGCCGGATGAGCGACGACGACTGGACCCGGCTGGCGCGGCGGATGAGCGAGATCAGCGAGGCGCCGCTGTTCATCGACGACTCCCCGAACCTGACCATGATGGAGATCCGTGCCAAGGCGCGCCGCCTCAGTCAGAAGTCCGACCTGCGACTGATCGTCATCGACTACATGCAGCTGATGACCTCGGGCAAGAAGTTCGAGAGCCGCCAGCAGGAGGTCTCGGAGTTCTCCCGCAACATCAAGCTCCTCGCCAAGGAGCTCTCGGTTCCGGTGGTGGCGATCAGTCAGCTCAACCGCGGACCGGAGCAGCGCACCGACAAGAAGCCGATGGTGTCGGATCTTCGTGAAAGCGGATGCCTGACCGCCAACACCCGGATCCTGCGGGCCGACACCGGAGCCGAGGTCAGCTTCGGTGAGCTGATGCGCACCGGGGAGCGACCGCTGGTCTGGTCACTCGACGAGCGCAAGCGCATGGTGGCCCGGCCGATGACGAACGTCTTCCCCAGCGGCCGCAAGGAGGTGTTCACCCTGCGGCTGGCATCCGGCCGGGAGGTGGAGGCCACCGCCAACCATCCCTTCATGACGTTCGACGGTTGGACCCCGTTGGGCGAGCTGAGCGTCGGTGACCG
>JAHZJY010000274.1 GCA_022600695.1 Actinomycetes bacterium
AGATCACGCGCCCACCCCCGTCGGCGCGTCGAGCATCGAGGCGTACGTGTCGAAGGAGCAGCCGCCGGCCAGATGCGCCTCGTACTCGGCGCGGAAGTACTGCATCGAGGAGATGATCGGTGAGGCCGCCCCGTCACCGAGCGCGCAGAACGACTTTCCCAATATGGCATCGGATATGTCGAGCAGCGTGTCGAGATCCTCGTGCACCGCGCGCCCGTCCTCGAGCCGTTCGTAGATCTGGGCCAGCCAGTAGGTGCCCTCCCGGCACGGTGTGCACTTACCGCAGGATTCGTGAGCGTAGAACTGCGTCCAGCGGCGCACCGCCCGCACCACGCAGGTGGTCTCGTCGAAGATCTGCAGAGCCTTGGTGCCCAGCATCGAGCCCACCGAGGCCATACCCTCGTAATCCAGTGGCACGTCGAGATGTTCGGCGGTCAGCAGCGGGGTCGACGAGCCGCCCGGAGTCCAGAACTTCAGTTCGTGGCCGGCCCGTACGCCGCCGGCGTGGTCGAGCAGTTCGCGCAGCGTGATTCCCAGCGGCGCCTCGTACTGACCAGGCCGGGTCACGTGACCGGACAGCGAGTACAGCGTGAATCCCGGCGACTTCTCGGTGCCCATCGACTTGAACCAGTCCACACCGTTGAGCATGATGGGCGGCACGCTGGCAATGGATTCGACGTTGTTGACCACGGTCGGGCAGGCGTACAAGCCGGCGACGGCGGGAAACGGGGGACGCAGCCGGGGTTGGCCGCGCCGGCCCTCCAGCGAATCCAGCAATGCGGTCTCCTCACCGCAGATATAGGCACCGGCCCCGGCGTGCACGATCAGTTCCAGGTCGAACCCGGAGCCCAGGATGTCGCGGCCGAGATAGCCGGCGGCGTAGGCCTCGGCGACGGCCGCCTGCACCCGGCGCAGCACCGGTACCACCTCGCCGCGCAGGTAGATGAAGGCATGCCGGGCGCGGATCGCGTAGGCGGCGATGATCGCACCCTCGATCAGGAAATGCGGGGTGGTCAGCAGCAGTGGCATGTCCTTGCAGGTGCCGGGTTCGGATTCGTCGGCGTTGATGACGAGGTAGTGCGGCCTATCCGAATCCTGCGGGATGAACGACCACTTGGTTCCGGTCGGGAACCCCGCACCACCGCGGCCACGCAGCCCGGATTCCTTGACCTCGGCGATGACCCTGTCGGGGGTCATCCTCAGGGCGCGGCGCAGGCCCCGGTAACCGTCGTGGCGCAGATAGGTCTGCATCGTCCACGGCTCGGGCTCGTCCCAGAACCGGCTCAGCACCGGGGTCAGCATGGTTGGTCCCCATCGAGTGCGGAATCCTGCGGGCGGCTACTCGCACTTTCCCTGCGAGAGTGCTCACTCGAGGCGCGAAGGCCCGCCAGGGTGGGCGCGCCGGGGCCGGTGTCGTCGGGCGCGGGATCCTCGAGGCCGGCCAGCACCCGCGCGGTCTGTCGGAAGGTACACAGGGGCGCTCCTCGGCTGGGGGCGACGGTCTTGCCGCTGCGCAGGGCGGCGACGAGTTCACGTGCTGTGGCGGGGGTCTGGTTGTCGAAGAACTCCCAGTTCACCATCACCACGGGCGCATAGTCGCAGGCTGCATTGCACTCGACGTGCTCGAGAGTGATGGTGCCGTCGCCCGTGGTCTGTCCGGGTTGTACGCCGAGTTCGTTCTGCAAGGTGTCGAGGATGGCATCGCCGCCGAGGACCGCGCAGAGCGTGTTGGTGCAGACCCCGACCAGATAGTCACCGGTGGGGATACGCCGGTACATCGAGTAGAAGGTCGCGACTGCGGTGACTTCGGCAGCTGTGAGGCCGAGTTGGTCTGCGCAGAAGGTGATTCCAGCCGCGGTGAGGTAACCGTCCTCGGATTGGACGAGATGCAGCAGCGGCAGCAGCGCCGAACCCGGCTGTGGGTAGCGGGCGATGATGACGGCGGCATCGGCGGCCAGTCGCGCCGTCACCGCGGGGGGATAGGAACCCGGTCCGCCGACCGGAGGCCCGGGCTCGTCGGGCCGCGGCCCGAGGGTCAGGTCGACGCTCATCGGTCGCTCCGTTCACGCTCGACGCTCATCCGGTCCCTCACCTGTCCACGCCCCCCATCACCGGGTCGATACTGGCCACCGAGGAGATGACGTCGGCGACCATCCCGCCTTCGCACATCGCGGCGACCGCCTGCAGGTTGGTGAAGCTGGGATCGCGGTAGTGCACCCGGTACGGCCGGGTACCCCCGTCGGAAACCATATGCACGCCGAGTTCGCCGCGTGGGGATTCGACGGCACTGTAGACCTGCCCGGCCGGCACCCGGATTCCCTCGGTGACGAGTTTGAAGTGGTGGATCAACCCCTCCATCGAGGTGCCCATGATCCGAGCGATGTGGGCCGGGGAGTTGCCCAATCCGTCGGGCCCGAGTTCCAGGTCGGCGGGCCAGGCCAGCTTGCGGTCCTCGATCATCACCGGACCCGGCTCCAGGCGCTCCAGGCACTGCTCGACGATCTTGCACGATTCGTGCATCTCCCCGACCCGAATCAGGTAGCGGCCGTAGCAGTCGGCACCGTCATCGGTGATGACATCGAAATCGTATGTCTGGTAATCGCAATAGGGTTGGGCCTTTCGCAGATCGTGCGGCAAGCCGGTGGATCGCAGCACCGGACCGGTGATGCCGAGGGCCATACAGCCGGTCAGGTCCAGGTAGCCCACGCCCTGGGTGCGGGCCTTCCAGACGTAGCTTTCGGTGAGCAGGTCCGACATCTCGCGCAGCCGACCGGGCAGAATCTTGATCAGTTCGCGGACCCGCGCCGGCCCATCCTCGGGCAGGTCGGTGGCCACGCCGCCGGGCCGGACGTAGGCATTGTTCATCCTCAATCCGGTGATCGCCTCGAAGACGGACAGGATCAGTTCGCGCTCCCGGAACCCGAAGAACATCGGCGTCATGGCACCGAGTTCCATCCCGCCGGTGGCCAGCGCCACCAGATGGGAGGAAATCCGGTTGAGTTCCATGAGCATCACCCGAATGACCGATGCGCGCTGCGGAATGTCATCGGTGACACCGAGCAGTTGCTCCACCCCGAGGCAGTAGGCGGTCTCGTTGAAGAACGGTGACAGGTAGTCCATCCGGGTCACGAACGTCACGCCCTGGGTCCAGTTCCGATACTCCAGGTTCTTCTCGATACCGGTGTGCAGGTAGCCGATCCCGCACCGGGCTTCGATGACCGTTTCGCCCTCGAGTTCCAGAATCAGCCGCAACACCCCGTGGGTGGACGGGTGCTGCGGGCCCATGTTGACCACGATGCGCTCGCCGGCCGCGCCGTCGCGGGCGGCGGCGACGATCTCTTCCCAGTCCTGGCCGCCCAGAACGACGACCGGATCGGCCACGGGGTCCTCAGCGCTCATCAGTGGTACGACCTGCGTTGGTCCGGTGGTGGGATCTGGGCTCCGTGGTATTCGACCGGAACGCCGCCCAGCGGGTAGTCCTTGCGTTGCGGATGGCCCTGCCAGTCGTCGGGCATCTGGATGCGGGTCAGGCCGGGGTGACCGTCGAAGATGATGCCGAAGAAGTCGTAGGTCTCCCGCTCGTGCCAGTCGCAGGTCGGATACACCTCGAACAGCGACGGGATATGCGGATCTTCCTCCGGGCAGGCCACCTCGAGATGGATGCGACGGTTATGGGTGATCGACATCAGCGGGTAGAACGCGCGCAGTTCCCGGCCGGTGTCATCCGGATAGTGCACCCCCGATACCCCGCAACACAATTCGAAACGCAGTGCAGCGTCATCGCGGAGCGCCGCGGCCACCGTGACCAGCTGCTCGCGGTGGATCTCGCATGTCATCTGGTCGCGGTGGACGACGACGCGCGCGACCGCGGCCTCGAAGGTCTCGGCACCGAGAACCTCGCCGAGGCGGTCGATGACCTCATCGAAATATCCGCCGTACGGGCGCGGCGTGCTACCGGGCAGCGTCACCGGTCGGACCAGCCCGCCGTAGCCGGAGGTGTCGCCGGAACCGTCGATGCCGAACATTCCGTGCCGAACCCCGATCACGTCCGGATCTTCGGCACCCGGTTCGCTGGGGCTCACCGCAGGAGACCTTTCAACTCGATGGTCGGCTGGGCGGCGAGGGCGGCCGCTTCGGCGGCGGCTACCGCCTCGGCTCGGTGTACGCCCATCGGCATCTCGGCGATCTTGGCGTGCAGTGCCAGGATCGCGTTGAGCAGCATCTCCGGCCTCGGCGGGCAGCCGGGCAGGTAGATGTCGACCGGCACGATGTGGTCCACCCCCTGGACCACCGCGTAGTTGTTGAACATCCCGCCACTGGAAGCGCACACGCCCATCGCCAGTACCCACTTGGGTTCGGCCATCTGGTCGTAGACCTGGCGCAGTACCGGGGCCATCTTCTGGCTGACCCGGCCCGCGACGATCATCAGGTCGGCCTGCCGTGGGGTGGCGGAGAAGCGTTCCATCCCGAAGCGCGCGATATCGAATCGCGGCCCCGCCGTGGCCATCATTTCTATTGCGCAGCAGGCTAATCCGAAGGTCGCCGGCCACAGCGAGCCCTTGCGGACGAAACCGGCCACCTTCTCCACCGTCGACAGCAGGATGCCCCCCGGTAGCTGTTCCTCTAATCCCATTCGAGCCCTCCACGGCGCCAGACGTATGCGTAGGCGACGAACACCGTCGCCATGAAGATCGCCATCTCGACCAATGCGAAGGTGCCGAGCTGGTCGAAGGCCACCGCCCACGGGTAGAGGAAGACGATCTCGATGTCGAAGACGATGAACAACATCGCGGTCAGGTAGTACTTGATCGGGAAACGCTGGCCCACCTGCGCCAGTCCGCCAGGGCCGGCCACCGGCTCGATCCCGCACTCGTAGGCGGCCAATTTCGCGCGGTTGTACCGCCGCGGGCCGATGAGCAG
>JAHZJY010000275.1 GCA_022600695.1 Actinomycetes bacterium
AAGGGCAGCGCCAGCCGGTGGAGTTCGTCGCGGAGTTCCGGTGCGAGCCCGTCCTCCAGTTCGCGAATACTGGTCGCGTGGACCTCCCGCAGCCGACTGCGGGAGGCGTCGTCCAACGGCGCGGCCTTCACCTCCTCAAGCAACTGTTTGATCATGGTTCCGATACGCATCACCTTCGCCGGCTGTTCGACGAGGTCGGTGATCGGCTGTTGCTCGTCACCGTTCATCGCGTGCTCGGCTCCCGGGGTCATGCCCTGAGCGGTGATGACCTCGATGTTGTCGTCGTCGGCGTTCGCCGTCATGCGCTGTGCGTTTCCATTCTCGAATTCCCGTTCCCTCAGCGGTCACCCTGTCCCGGTGGCCCGCGCCATTCGAAGATGCGGGCAACGTCGTTGTCGTAGATCTTGGCCCACGCAGTGGACTTGTCTAGTGACACTAGCCCGTCGGGCACCACGAATCCGCGGACCACGGGGGTACTGGTGATCACGTACCGGATGTTCAGCGCCCGCACCGCCGCCGCGACCCGGGGGTCACGGTCGGCGTCATCGGCATAGGCCCAGAAGATGAATCGGTTTCGGCCCGGGCCCTGTTGAACCGGATAGTCGTAGCGCGTCCACAGCGGGTGCAGTCCGGCCACCGCGTACATCCAGGCGGTGCCGTCGGTGTTGGAGTTCCCGATCACGGTGTCGCGCGCCCCGGGCAGCGACGCGAGATAGGCGAACGCCTCGAGATCCTTCTCGCCGACGATCGCCTGATCGTATTTCTCCCCCATCAGGAATCGGTGCCGAGGCAAATAGTGCCAACTCAGCCCCACGCACGCGGCGACCAGCAACACCGCCGTGGCGGTGATCCAGAATTGACGGCTGCAGTCCCGGTGCGCTTTCCGGGCGAGCAGGCGCACGCCGGCGACCAACAGCAGGGCGGCGGAGTACAGCGCCACGCCGGCCATCGGGGTCAGCAGCAACGTGACCGCCCCGGACAGCCGCCGCGGATCGCTGTAGAACAGGTCGGAGTAGGTCCCGATGAGAGCGCCGAGCGGCCCGCCGAACGGCGCCGAGGACCACACGATCGCCAGGACCAGGAGCAGCCAGACGGCCGCCGGCCACCAGATCCGCTTGATCAACAGCAAGACGAATCCCGCTCCGGCCAGGGCGATGAGGATGTTCTGGATAGGGAAGTCGTTGAGGTGGCGGCTGTGCTGGAACACCGCGTCGAACAACGCCCGCCGGCGACCCGCGTGGGTGAGGAACTGGTGGCTGGTGATGATCTCGATCTGCGGCACTACCCCGAGCAGTTGGGGTAGCAGCAGCGCCAGTGCGGGTAGCCCGACGGCCGCCAGGGTGGCGAGGTCCCGGCCGCGTCCCAGCACGGGATGCCGAAAAGCGCCGAGCGACCACCAGGCCACCAGCATGGTGATCACGACCACGCCGCCGGTGGGATGAACGGAGAACACCGCAACGAGCGCTATCACCGCGAGGGGGATGCGGTCGCGGTGCGCCAGCGAGGTGGTGACCAGAACGAATGCGGGCACAGCCAGGCCGTAACTCACCATATTGGGCATCGCGGCGGTGTCGAACTCGACGTACGGCACTGCGGTGAACGAGGCCGACAGCGCAGCCGCGGTGGCCGCCGCTCCGGCCGCGCGCCAGCGCGTGGTCCGGCCGATGAGAAGTTTCCAGGTCAGTAGGCCGGCGCTCAGGGGGAAAAGCCAGACCGCAGCAGCCAGGGCGCTCAAGGTGTAAGCGGTGGTCGGTGCGGCCCCGGTCAGCTGCGCCAGTAGCGCGGCAAGGGCGTGGAAAGCTGACGGGTAATAGAGCGCGGCCTGGGTCTCGACATTGCGAAACTCGCCCAGATGGGTGGGCGAGGCCTGTCCGGTATCGAGGACCCACCGGATGATGTTGGCATGCCACAGGGCGTCCCAGGTGCTGGGTATCGACTGCCAGTTCGGCATACCGCCCCACGCCGCGTAGCCGATGGCAGCCGCGCCGACCAGCACCCCGGCGGCGGCGGTGAGTTCCGGGCCGCCCAGTCGGGGCCCACCGTCCCGCCGCCGGCTACCGCCATATCGCACCGCGGCGGCGCGCCAACCCAGCAGCACCGCGGCCACGACCGTCAGCGCCGCCAGGGCCGAAAGCGTGTCCCAGCGAATTCCGACGGCGCCGAACGGGACGATCGCCAGGCCGACCACGCCGTAGGTGAGCACCGGTCCGACCGCCAACGCCAGCGGCCACCGCAAGCCACCGGCCCGCGCGATCGCGGCACCGGGTACGGCCAGCAACAGGACTGCGATTAGCACCCCGACGCCGAAGTTCACTGGCCTAGTATGGTGACGCGATCACGATCCTCGCCGCGCGGGTACGCGGCGTTTTTCGGGGCTGTCGCAGTTTGCGGATGTGTCGAAGGTGGTGCGATGGCATACGACGTTGCGCGCGTGCGTGGCTTGCATCCGGCGTTGGGTGACGGTTGGACGCGCTTCGACGCACAGTCCGGGATGGTCGTTCCCGAGTCGGTGGCCACGGCGGTCTCCACCGCCTTCCGTGGGTGCACAGCTACCGTGGCCAACCCGCATCCGGCGGCTCAGCGCAGCGCCGCGGTTCTCGATGCCGCCCGCCGCGCTGTTGCCGACCTGCTCAATGCCGACCCCGGCGGGGTGGTTCTCGGTGCCGACCGAGCGGTCCTGCTGGGGTCGCTGGCGGATGCGTCGTCGACCCGGACCGGCCTCGGCAATGCGGTGGTGGTCAGCCGCCTCGACGATGAGGCCAATATCGTGCCGTGGCTGCGCTCCGCCAACCGATTCGGAGCCACGGTCAAGTGGGCCGATGTCGAAATCGAGACCGGGGAATTGCCGATCTGGCAGTGGGAGGAACTCCTCACCCCGGACACGCGACTGGTCGCGATACCCTCGGCGTCCGCCACCCTGGGCAGCATTGTCGACGTGCGCTCCATCGCGAAACTCGCTCATGAGGTCGGCGCCCTCGTGGTCGCGGACCATTCGGCTGCCGCACCTTTCCGTCTGCTTGACATCGCCGATGCGGAGGTCGACGTGGTGGCGGTCAATGCCGCCGCGTGGGGTGGACCCCCGATCGGAGCACTGGTATTCCGCAACCCGGGGTTGATCGAGGCATTGGGCTCGGTGTCCACCAATCCCCACGCGAGTGGAGCAGCCCGGCTGGAACTGGGACTGCATCAGTACGGCTTGCTGGCCGGTGTTGTTGCCAGCGTCGAGTACCTGGCCGGACTCGATGAGGCTGCGCAGGGCGGACGGCGTGAGAGGCTCTCGCGCTCAATGGAATCCGCGAAAAATTATCTCGATGGACTGTTCGACTACCTGATGATGTCATTGCGTTCCATGCCGATGGTGTCGGTGATCGGCGAGCCCGCGGCCCGGATCCCGGTGGTCAGCATCGTGGTCTCCGGCGTGCCTGCCGAGCGGGTGGTGCACAGACTGGCCGATAACGGGGTACTGGCCATCGGCAATGCCGCCTCCCGGGCCCTCGACGTACTCGGGGTCGACGAGATCGGCGGCGCGGTGACACTCGGGCTTGCCCACTACTCCACGGCTTCCGAGATCGACCATCTGGTCCGCACTCTCGCGTCGCTGGGCTGAAAACTGAGCTCAACCGGGGACGGTCAGCAGTATCTTTCCGGATGTCTGGCCCGATGCCAGCGCGTCGAGCGCCTCGGCGGCCCGATCGATCGGGAAGCGGGCGCCGATGATCGGCCGGACCTCCCCGCGGGCGATCATCGGCCATACCGAACCGGCGACGGCATCGACGATCGCCGCCTTACCGTGCGGTCCGTCGACCGGGCGGTTGCGCAGTGCGGTGCCGATCACGCGGATTCGCTTGGCGATCAGGCTGCCGATATCCAATTCGGCCCTGGCTCCACCCTGCATGCCGATGATGACCAGTCGGCCGTCGCGGGCAAGTGCGGCGAGATTGCGCTGCAGATAGGCCGCGCCCATCACATCGAGGATCAGGTCGGCACCACCGCCGGAGGTGGCACTGCGCACCCGTTCGACGAAATCTTCGTCCCGATGCGGGATCACCACGTCGGCGCCCAATGCAGCGCACAGGTCGAGCTTGGCCGCCGATCCGGCTGTCGTGCCGACCACGGCCCCCAGCGCCTTGGCCACCTGAATGGCATGCGTGCCGATGCCGCCGGCCCCGCCATGGATGAGCACGAACTCGCCCGGTGACAACCCTCCGGCCATAACCAGGTTGGACCACACCGTGCAGGCGACCTCGGGCAGTCCGGCGGCATCCTCCATCGCGATCCCGTCGGGGACTGGCAGCACCTGCCCGGCTGGTACCGCGACGAACTCGGCGTACCCGCCACCGGCCAATAGTGCGCAAACCGATTGGCCCACAGCAAGATCAGTGACCTCATCGCCGATGTCGACGATGACACCGGACGCCTCGAGTCCGAGGATCTCACTGGCGCCGGGCGGCGGCGGATATTTCCCGGCGGCCTGCAGCAGGTCCGCGCGGTTCACTCCGGCCGCGCAGACCCTGATCAGCACCTCGCCACAGCCCGCTGAGACATCCGGGACTTGCTGCCACTCCAGTCCGCGGGGGGTTGAGGCGATCGCGTGCACCGCCTAGACGGTACTCGTCCCGAACCGGCCGAATTATATGCAGAGTCGCATATAGTTCCTGCTATGGGTGGGATAATCGGGGGGCGCTCGGCCAGTGAGATGCCCGGACTTGACATCGCTGAACAACGTGCCTGGGAGAACTTCCTGGATGCGGCTCTACGTGTTTACGGGAGGGTGAACCGTTCGCTTTCCGAACAGCATGGGCTGACCCTCGTCGACGTGCGACTGCTGGAAATTCTGGATAAGTCCGCTAACGGCTCGGCCCGAATGGGCGAGCTCGCCGAGCAGTTGCTCTCACTTCCGAGCCGGGTGACCCGGCAGATCCGAAGGCTGGAACAGGCTGGTCTGGTTCAACGGGGAGCCAGTCCGGAGGACGGCCGGGGCGTGCTGGCAGCCATCACCGACCGGGGGCGCGCCCTGGTCGCTGAGTCAATGGTCACCTACGCCGAAGGGGTCCGGGAAAACTTTCTCCGCCCGTTGACCCGCCCGCAGATGATCGCCGTGGGCGAGAACTGCCGACGGATCAGTTCCACGCTGAAAGCCACCGGCGGCAACGGGAAGGCCGCCGGCGGAAACGGGCGAGCCCCGCGGGCCAGGGATAAGACCAGTCGGGCCTGACGCCGCTCGGTCTGTTTCGCCGCGCGCTACGCTTGCCGGCTCGGTCTGTTTCGCCGCGCGCTACGCTTGCCGGCGGTGGCGTGGCAGAGCGGCCTA
>JAHZJY010000276.1 GCA_022600695.1 Actinomycetes bacterium
GCACAGTTGGTCGGCTGGCTCGAGGGGCTCTTCCACGGGATCCAGACCGCACTGTTCGCCCAGCAGATGGCGGCGCGGGCACAGCTCGAGCACATGCGGCAGGGGGCGCTGCCACCAGGAATGGTTCAGCCCGGAGGTAACGGCGGGCACGGCACCGGTCAGTACCTGTAGGTAGAAGGTCACCTTGGCAACCGACCCGTATATCGAAACCCGCGAAGCCTGGGTCGAGTTCCCGATCTTCGACGCTAAGGCCCGCTCACTGAAGAAAGCCTTCCTCGGCAGGGCCGGCGGGGCGATCGGGCGCAACACCGACAACGTGGTCGTCATCGAAGCCCTCCGCGACATCACCATGACGTTGCAGATGGGCGATCGGGTGGGTCTGGTCGGGCACAACGGTGCCGGTAAGTCCACGTTGCTGCGCCTGCTGTCGGGAATCTACGAACCCACCCGCGGGCGAACCGTCATCCGGGGCCGCGTCGCCCCGGTGTTCGACCTCGGCGTCGGGATGGATCCGGAGATCACCGGATACGAGAACATCATCATCCGTGGCCTCTTCCTGGGTCAGACTCGTAAACAGATGCTGGCCAAGGTCGACGAGATCGCCGATTTCACCGAACTCGGCGACTACCTGTCCATGCCGCTGCGCACCTACTCCACCGGCATGCGGGTTCGCCTGGCGATGGGGGTGGTGACCAGCATCGACCCGGAAATCCTCCTCCTGGACGAGGGGATCGGCGCGGTCGACGCCGAGTTCCTCAAGAAAGCGCAGCTACGGCTGCAGGCTCTCGTCGAGCGATCAGGAATCCTGGTGTTCGCCAGCCATTCCAACGAGTTTCTGGCACGGCTGTGCAAGACTGCGATGTGGATCGACCACGGCACGGTCAAGTTGCACGGCGGGATTGAGGAGGTCGTTGGCGCCTATGAGGGCGAGGATGCCGCCCGCCATGTCCGAGAGGTTCTCACCGAACATGCCGGCGACTGGTCGCCGTCCGACGAGACCGCCACATCGTGACCGACATCGTGTGCGCAGTGGTCGTCACCCACCGCCGGCCCGATGATCTGGCCAAGTCGCTGGATGCGGTGACAACCCAGAGCCGGATGATCGACCACCTGATCGTCATCGACAACGACCACGACGACCGTGTCCGCGAGCTGGCCGCGAGCCAACCGGTTCCCACCACTTACCTGGGCTCCCGTCGAAACCTGGGCGGCGCAGGCGGATTCGCACTCGGCATGCTGCACGCACTGACACTCGGAGCCGACTGGGTATGGCTGGCCGATGACGACGGCCGCCCGCGTGACAGCGAAGTGCTGGCCACGCTGCTGGCGTGTGCCCATAAACACGGCCTGGCCGAGGTTTCCCCCATGGTGTGCGCGATGGATCGACCCGATGAGTTGGCGTTCCCGTTGCGCCGCGGGCTGAAATGGCGTCGGCGGGTGGAAGAACTACGTACTCGGGACTCCCCGGACAGCGATCTGATTCCCGGCTATGCTTCCCTCTTCAACGGGGCGCTGTTCCGGGCGGAAACCATTGAGGCGGCGGGCGTTCCGGACATCCGGCTATTCGTGCGCGGCGACGAGTATGACGTGCACCGTCGACTGGTACGCAGCGGTCTCGCGTTCGGCACCTGCCTGGACACCGTCTACCTCCACCCCTACGGCAGCGACGAGTTCAAGCCGATCCTCGGCGGCCGGATGCACACTCAGTACCCCGACGACCCGGTGAAGCGGTTTTTCACCTATCGCAATCGGGGCTACGTGCTGTCCCAGCCCGGTCTGCGCAAATTGCTGCCGCAGGAATGGGTGCGTTTCGGTTGGTATTTCCTGGTAACCCGACGTGACCCGGCGGGTCTGTGGGAGTGGATCAGATTGCGTCGCCTGGGCCGGCGCGAACGCTTCAGCCGGCCGGAACGGGGCACGTCATGACCATCATCGAGGCGGCCTCCCAGTCCAGGACGTTCGACCGCGCCTGGGGAGACCTGACCGGCGGGTTCCGGAAACGCGAGCTATGGCTGAACCTGGGGTGGCAGGACATCAAGCAGAAGTACCGGCGTTCGGTGCTCGGACCGTTCTGGATCACCATCGCCACCGGCACCACCGCGGTCGCGATGGGCCTGCTGTACTCCAAACTTTTCCGGCTCGAGATTTCCGAGCATCTTCCCTACGTGACGCTCGGGCTGATCATCTGGAACATGATCAACGCCTCCATTCTGGAGGGCTCCGAGGTCTTCATCACCAACGAGGGCCTGATCAAGCAGTTGCCCACCCCGCTGAGCGTGCACGTCTACCGGTTGGTGTGGCGCCAGATGATCCTGTTCGCCCACAACATCGTGATCTTCGTGGTGATCGCGATCATCTACCCCAAGCCGTGGTCATGGGCGGACCTGACGGTCATCCCGGCGCTGGTCCTGATCATGTTGAACTGCGTCTGGGTCTCGTTCTGCTTCGGAATCCTGGCAACCCGCTACCGTGACATCGGCCCGTTGCTGGCCTCGCTGGTGCAGTTGTTGTTCTTCATGACCCCGATCATCTGGAACGCCGACACCCTGGAACGACAGGGCGCGGGCGACTGGGCGAAGATCATCGAACTCAACCCGCTGCTGCACTATCTCGACATTCTGCGGGCCCCACTGCTCGGTGCAGCTCAGGAACCACGGCACTGGGTTGTGGTGGTGACACTGACCGTGCTGGGCTGGGTCGCTGCCGCGGTGGCACTACGCCAGTTCCGGGCCCGAGTGCCGTACTGGGTCTGACTCAGCCGGGCAGGCCGCCGTGCTGCGGTTCGGGGCCGAACCGGAAGCGCCGGGCGCTGATTTCGTTCGGGGTGACCCGCACGTAGCGCAACTTCTCGGTGGGTACCCAGGGCATCAGCACGGCCTTGTCGGCCTCGCGGATCTCCTCGCTGCTGGAGAGCACCCGGGCGGTGCCCCGGACGATCACACTCCAGCCCTCGGCGACGGTGTGGTCGTCGGCTTCGAACAACACCTTCTCGTTCATCACCGTGGTGAACAGCTTGGTGCCCTCGGCCGTGCGGAACAGCACGGTCTCGTTCTGGGTGACGAAGTTGACCGGGAAGATCTCCAGCTGGCCGCCGAAGGAGGTCACCAATCGGCCCAGCGCAACGCTGGACAGCAGGTTCCACGCATCGCTGTCGCCGAGAACGGTTATCGGGTCCTGTTCGATCGCCATGGGCCACATATTGGCTGCGTAATCCCGGTAGCGCAAGTGCTGAATGTCACCGCTTCGGCGGCCACACCGCATGGATGCCCGTAAGCTTCCCGCGATGGCCGAGACCGCCCACCCCGCTCCGTTGAGCCTGCGGACTCAGCTGACGAGGTTCGTGGTCGCCGGCGGGTTTTCGGCCATCGTCGACTTCGGTCTCTATTTCGCGCTCTACAAGGGCTCCGGACTCCAAGTCGACCTCGCCAAGGCGATCGGCTTCGTTGCCGGCACCCTGACCGCCTACCTGATCAACCGGCGATGGACCTTCGGCGCGACCCCGAGTCGGTCACGGTTTGTCAAAGTGATGGTGCTCTATGCGATGACTTTCACTGTCCAGGTCGGTCTCAATCACCTCTGCCTGCGGCTTCTGGACTATGCCGACTGGGCGGTGCCGGTGGCGTTCGTCGTCGCGCAGGGCACCGCGACCGTGATCAACTTCGTCGTCCAGCGGGTCTGGATCTTCCGCGCAGCCAGCCGGGGATGAGACCGCTCGGCGTCCGGTGACGGTACCCTCATCACGATGTCCGGAACGACCACTCCG
The DNA here is from genome assembly GCA_022600695.1 of Actinomycetes bacterium. Taxonomy (GTDB): domain Bacteria; phylum Actinomycetota; class Actinomycetes; order Mycobacteriales; family Mycobacteriaceae; genus Mycobacterium. The sequence goes on from JAHZJY010000276.1 coordinate 3,764, forward strand.
CAGCGGC
>JAHZJY010000277.1 GCA_022600695.1 Actinomycetes bacterium
GACCTATTCATTACGAGTGAATCGCTCTACCGACTGAGCTAAGGCGGCGTGGGTGCCGATGAGCTCTTGCGCGAAGAGCTCTTCGGCCGACCGAGAGCAAATCCTACCTTCCGGAATGCAGCGCCTGACCCACGGTCGCGACCAGGGCGTCGAGGGCGAATTTAGGCTTGACGTTGGCGGCCAGCGCCTCGCGGCAGCTCAGCACCGCCTCCAGGCAGCGCAGTAGCCGGTCCCGTGTCGTGTAGGCCGCCAGGGCGGCAGCCCGCTCAGTCATATCGGGGTGACTGGGTGTCACGCCGCCGGCGCCGCCCGCGACCATCAGAGCGTCACGGAAGTACGCCGCCAGGTCGATCAGCGCACGGTCCACGGCATCCCTGCGAGCCCTGGTTCGCCGCGACTTCTGCCGCTCCGCGAGCTCTTTGAGCACCCCCACCGAACCGCGCAGGGCGCCCGCCGTGCCCTTGCCCGTACCGCCCGCGCCGAGTGCGACGCGGAGTTCCTCGGTCTCGACCTCGTCCCGTGCCACCGTGGACGCAACGGCCTCCGCCTCGGCGGCAGCCAACAGCTCTTCCACCGCGGCGTAGGCGCGAGACGGCGTCGCGGCATCGCGGGCCAGACCCAGCGCCTGAGCGCGGCGGTCCCGGGCCTCGGGGTCGGTGGCCAACCGGCGGGCCCGGCCGACGTGTCCACCGCTGACCGATGCCGCCCATCGAGCCTCGTCCTCGTCGAGTCCGTCGCGATCCACCAGAACCCGGGCGATCGCGGCGGCCGGCGGGGTGCACAGGGCGATGTGCCGGCACCGCGACCGAAGCGTTACCGCGATGTCCTCCGGGTCCACTGTGGGAGCACACAGCAGGAACACCGTCGACGGCGGCGGTTCCTCCACCACCTTCAGCAGGGCGTTGGCCGCGCCCTCGGTGAGCCGGTCGGAATCCTCGATGACGACGATCTGCCAGCGGCCGGTGCTGGGACGCCGCGAGGCGGCCGCCACGATGGCCCGCATCTCATGGACCCCGATCGACAAGCCTTCGGGGATGACGCGGCGGACATCGGCGTGGGTACCGGCCATGGCGGTGGTACAGGCCCGGCACTGCCCGCACCCCGGAATGCCCTCGGACGTGCACTGCAGGGCCGCGGCGAAGCACAGCGCGGCGACCGATCTTCCCGAACCGGGCGGTCCGGTGATCAACCAGGCATGTGTCATCGAGCCGGTTACGGCGGCACCGTGAGCCGTGTCACCCCGTGAAGCCGAAGCGGCATCCACCAACTCCGACTCCACCGCATCTTGGCCGACCAGCCGCGTGAACACCCCGGACATCGCTGCAACAGTAATGTGCCGCTGCGACAAAACAGGACGAAGTCGGTCGAAGCGGGTCGGCACTACCGTCAGGCGCATCCCCGCGACCTTCCCGGGGTTCCGCGCCCCACGTTCGGGACCGCTACGGTTGAGCGGTGAGCACCGCGCCGGTCCCGCGCGGACGGATCCGCGACTTCGTCCGCTGGGTATTGCGTACACCGTGGCCGGTGTTCTCCCTAGGCCTGCTGCAGGCTGACATCATCGGCGCCCTGCTGGTACTGGGCTTCCTGCGGTTCGGCCTACCGCCGGCGGACCGGATCAAGCTGCAGGATCTGCCGGCGGCCAACCTGGCGATCTTCGTCGGCTATCTGTTGGTCTCGTTCGTGGTGGGTGCCTCGATCAGTTTCACGCTGCTGCGTCCGGTCTTCCGCTGGCAGCGTGCCGACTCGGTGCTGACCGCCGACGATCCCGCGGCGACCGAACAGGCCCGCCTGCGCGCCCTTCGGATGCCGGTCTACCGCTCGATCATCAGCATGACGCTGTGGCTGCTCGGCGCGGTGGTGTTCATCCGCGCCAGCTGGCCGGTGGCCAGCGATGCCGCCCCGGTGGTGGCGGTGGCGGTTCTCCTCGGCGCCACCGCGACGGCGATCATCGGCTACCTGCAGTCCGAGCGGGTGCTGCGCCCGGTGGCGGTCGCCGCACTGCGCGGCGGCGTCCCGGAGAACTTCCGCCGACCGGGTGTGGTGCTGCGGTTGGTCCTGGCCTGGGGGCTGTCCACCGGGGTCCCGCTGCTGATGATCATCCTGTCCGTCGTCGCCAGCAAGTTCGCCCTGCTCAATTCGTCCCCGGACAGCCTCTTCGTTCCGATCCTGCTGATGGCCGTCGCGGCCTTGGTGATCGGCCTGCTTGGCAACATCCTGTCGGCGATGGCCATCTCGGATCCGCTGCGCCAACTGCGCTGGGCGCTCGGGGAGGTGCAGCGCGGAAACTACAACGCCCACATGCAGATCTACGACGCCAGTGAACTGGGCCTACTGCAGGCCGGATTCAACGATATGGTGCGCGAACTCAGTGAGCGCCAGCGCATGCGGGACCTGTTCGGCCGCTACGTCGGCGAGGACGTCGCGCGCCGCGCCCTGGAGCGCGGCACCGAACTCGGCGGCCAGGAACGCGACGTCGCCGTGCTCTTCATCGACCTGGTCGGTTCCACCGAACTGGCCGCGACCCGGCCGCCCGGGGAGGTCGTCGGCCTGCTCAACGAGTTCTTCCGGGTTGTCGTCGACACCGTCCAGGACCACGGCGGTTTCGTCAACAAGTTCCAGGGCGATGCCGCACTGTGCATCTTCGGCGCGCCCATCGAACATCCCGATGCTGCCGGGGCCGCGCTGACCGCGGCGCGGGAGTTGCACGACGAACTGCTCAGGGTGCTGGGCCCGACCGAATTCGGCGTCGGGGTCTCGGCGGGTCGGGCGATAGCCGGTCACATCGGAGCGCAGGCCCGGTTCGAGTACACCGTGATCGGCGACCCGGTCAATGAGGCAGCCCGGCTCACCGAGCTGGCCAAACTCGAGGAGGGTCATGTGCTGGCCTCCGCGATCGCGGTGAGCGGCGCGCTCGACGCCGAGGCACTGTGCTGGCAGGTCGGCGAGCTCGTGGAGTTGCGTGGACGCGCCGCGCCCACCCAGCTGGCTCGACCGCTGAACCTGGCGACACCCGATACCTTGACCGAGATGTCACGATGAGGCGATGAAGGCACTGGACGCGTCCACCCGGCTTGCCGCTGACCGGACCCGACTGGCCCTTGAGCGCACCCTGATGGCCTGGGTGCGCACCTGCACCTCGATGATCGCCTTCGGTTTCGGTATCTACCAGTTCATGCAGTACCTGTCGACCAACGAGCCGTCCCGTCAGCCGCTCATCAGCCCGCAGCTGTTCGCCACCCTGCTCATCGTCTCGGGGCTTACGGCGCTGGCGCTGGCTTGGCTGCAGAACCGGCAGGCGATGCGAACCCTTCGGGCGGAGTTCGGTGACATGCCGTACTCGATCGCC
>JAHZJY010000278.1 GCA_022600695.1 Actinomycetes bacterium
ACGCTGTTCAACCACTTCCCCTGGGGCTGGACCCACGCGGGCAACACCCCGTTCCGGCGCTGGAAGCGGGAAACCTATCGGGGCGGGTCGACCGATCCGTTCATCATCGCCTGGCCGCGCGGCATCGCGGCGCGCGGTGAAATACGCTCGCACTACGCCCATCTCATCGACATGGTTCCCACCGTGCTCGACGTCCTGAACCTGGAACCGCCGGCGGCGATCGCCGGGGTCACCCAGTCAGCCATCGAGGGAGTCAGCTTCGCCCACACCTTCGACCATGCGGCCGCTCCCACCCGGCACCTGACGCAGTACTTCGAGATGTTCGGTCACCGCTCCATCTACCACGACGGATGGCGAGCCGTGTGCCCCTGGCCCGGAACATCATTCACTGAATCCGGCCGTAAGTTCGGCGATCTCATCACCGGCGAGATTCTGAGCGCACTCGACTCGACTGGGTGGGAGCTCTACCACGTCGCCGAGGACATCGCCGAGACCACCAACCTCGCTGAGACCGAGCGCGCACGGCTCACCGAGATGATCACCATGTGGTACCACGAGGCCGGCAAGTACAACGTGCTGCCGCTCGACAGCCGCGGGGTGAGCCGCATCGCTGACGAACGTCCGCAGATCGCGGCCGGCCGCAGCCGCTACGTGCTCTACCCGGGCACCCAGTCGATCCCCGCCGCCTCGGCGCCGAAGATCCTCAACCGGCCGTATTCGATCACCGCCGACGTCGGCGTGAGCGACGGCTCCGCAGGTGTGCTGCTGTCCATGGGCGGCAACGACGGCGGAATCACCCTCTACGTCAAGGACGGTCTGCTGTGCTACGCCCACAACTACGTCTCCAAGGAGGTTTTCACCGTCCGTTCCCACGACCGGGTCCTGACCGGCCGGCATTTCCTGTCGGTGGAATTCGCCCCCACAGGTAAGCCGGATGTCAAGAACGGCAGGGGAACTCCCGGTACGGTCACCCTTTTCGTCGACGGCACCGAGATCGGTCGCGGCGAATTCCCCGTCACCACCCCGATCCGGCTGGCCCAGGGCGGTGCGATGCTGGTCGGCGCGGACACCGGCTCCTCGGTGACGCCGGACTACGACCCGCCGTTCGAGTTCGACGGCCGGATCCACCGGGTGATCGTCGACGTCAGCGGCGAGCACGTCGAGGACTACGAGGCGCAGATGCGGATCGCCATGACCAAGCAGTAGCCGATCATGGTGCCCACCGGCATACGTGGCACGCTACAGCGATGCGCTACCGCGATCAGCCGACCACCGAAGTGACCGCACGCGTGCACTGCGACGTTGCCACCGCCTGGGGCTACGTCACCGATATCACCGTGCCGGCCCGGTGCTCCGCGGAGTTGCAATCCGTCGAGTGGCTCGACGGTGCCGATGGCGTCCGGGTCGGTGCCCGGTTCCGGGGCCGTAATGAGAATGCCACCATCGGAAGATGGGAGACCGTGTGCGAGATCGTCGAGGTTGAGCACGAACGCCGCTGGGTCTGGAACGTGCGTGGGAACGACGGGCCGATCGCCAGCTGGGGATTCGAGGTCGAGCCGGCCAGCGACGGTGTGCTGATCCGGCAGTGGGCGCGGATGGGGCCGGGGCCGTCGGGACTCACCATCGGCATTGCCGCACAGCCGGAGAAAGAGGCGCGGATCGTGGCGCGACGGCTTGCCGAATGGGAGCGGGGGATGCAGGCCAATCTGGAATGGATCCGGTCGCAGGCCGAAGCCTGACAGGGCGGTGGCGCCACCCACGGTGCCGGCGGCAACTCCTATTCGGGCTGCTGCGGCAGCAACTCGTAGGTGACACCCAGTGCCCGATAGGTCGATTCGGCACGACGGTCGCAGGTGATGAGCGGCAACTGGTGCTCACGGGCAGCCGCTGCGACCAGCCCGTCGTACAGCGCCCCGCCGGCCAGTCCGATCGCCGCGAACTCGCGAAGCAGTTCGCCGGTATCGGTGGTCACGAGGAACCGGGACGCCGGGAAATTCGTCGCTGACAGACGCAACGCCGTGGCCGGCGTGAGCCGTTGCGGTGACGGCAACCGGGTCAGGACCGAGAGGAGTTCCACCGCCGCGTGCCCGGCCATCCCCCTTCGACATGGCAGGAGTCGCGCCGTGGCTGCCCGGTGGAACGGGCTCTCCCGCTGCACGAGTGCCAGTGCTGCGCTGGTGTCGAGCAGCACATGGTCAGCGCTGGTCGGCAAGTCGTAACTCCCGAACCGTGTCATCGTCCAGTGGCGGACCATCGCCCGGGAGTAGGAGAAGTCCATCGGCCTCGACGAGGACGTCGGCGGCGAGGCTTTCGATCCGGATGGCCGCCCCGTCAACGAAAATTTCCACTTCGCCTGCGGTGATACCCGCCTGCTCCCGCATCGCTTTCGGGACTACCACGCGCCCGGCCTTGTCGATGGTAGTGCGCATACCACTTACAGTACCAATGTTGCGGTGGTCTATGGACCATGATGCGGCTGTGTGCAGCGTGCTCCGCACCGGCCGCGAGTTCGGTGTTGGTTGTGTGAGGATTCGCTCGAGGCGGCAGCCGCGTGTGCGGGCACGGCACCATGAAGGGATGGATCTGCGTACCCGGACCCCACCTGGCGGCTCCGACCGCGGCTATCGCGCCCTAGTGGTCGATGACGAGGCGGCACTGGCCGACGTGATCGCCAGTTACCTGGAGCGCGAGTCTTTCGAGGTGACGGTGTGCCACACCGGGGCCGAGGCCCTGACCGTGGTGCGGGAGGTCGACCCCGATGTGGTGGTGCTCGATCTGGGGTTGCCCGGTATCGACGGGGTGGAGGTGTGCCGGAAGCTGCGGACCTTCTCCGACGCCTACGTGGTGATGCTGACCGCCCGCGACACCGAGCTGGACACCATCGTCGGGCTGTCGGTGGGCGCGGATGACTATGTGACCAAGCCGTTCAGCCCCCGGGAGTTGGTCGCACGGATCCGGGCGATGCTGCGCCGGCCCCGGACCGTCGGTACCCCCACCGAAGTGGAGGTGCCCGCCCGGCTGTTCGGCCCGCTGTCGATCGACGTGGCCAGCCGCCAGACCATACTCGGCAGTGAGCCGATTCCGTTGACGCGCACCGAGTTCGACATCCTCGCCGCTCTGTCGTCCCGGCCGGGGGTGGTGTGGAGCCGACGCCAGCTCATCGACGAGGTCTGGGGCGAACCGTGGGTGGGAAACGATCACCTGGTCGACGTCCACGTCGGCCATCTGCGCCGCAAACTCGGCGACGACCCGGCCGAGCCGAGGTTCATCTTCACCGTCCGCGGCGTCGGCTACCGGATGGGGACCGGGCGGTGAGCAGCAGACGGGGCTGGGCGATCAGCCGCCGACTGCTGCTCGCCCAGACCCTGGTGCTCCTGGCCAGCGGGGTCACCACCTGGGTGGTGGCGTTGGTGGTCGGGCCGCCGCTGTTCCGGGAACATCTGCACCGGGCCGGGGTCGCTGACAACTCCAACGAGCAGTTCCATGCCGAGCAGGCTTACCGCGACGCAACCGCGCTGTCGATTGCTGTTGCGATCACCATCGCCGTTGTCGCCGCGTTCATGGTGACCGCCTACCTGGGCAGGCGTCTGCAACGCCCGCTCGCCGAAGTTTCCGCCGCGGCGACCGCGGTGGCCGACGGCCGCTACGACATTCGGGTGTCCCCACCGCACCTGGGCGATGAGTTCGACGAACTCGCTGTGGCGTTCAACCGGATGGCCGAGCGTCTACAGGCGGTGGATTCGACCCGACGCCAGCTGTTCGGTGACCTCGCTCACGAGATCCGCACCCCGGTGGCAGTGCTTGAGGCCTACCTGGAAGCCGTCGAGGACGGGGTGAAAACCCTGGACCCGCAGACCATCGCGATGCTGCGCGAGCAGACCGGCCGACTGGTTCGGTTCGCCGCCGACACCGCGGCGCTCGCGCAGGCCGAGGACGCCCACGCGGGGATCACACCGGACTGGGTGGACGCCGGCGAACTCGCGGGCGCCGTCAGCGCGGCGGTCGCCGATCCCTACGCCACCAAAGGGGTCTCACTCGCCACGGACGTCGCGGAGGCGGGTCCGCTGTGGGCGGACCGGCAACGACTGGGCCAGGTACTGGGTAACCTGCTCGACAATGCGCTACGCCACACCCCCGTCGGCGGGCACGTCTGCCTCAGCGTCGGCGCGGCCGGCACCCGGGTGATCTTCACCGTCACCGACGACGGCGACGGGATCGCCCCTGAACACCTGCCGCATGTCTTCGAACGCTTCTACCGCGCCGAGTCGGCGCGGGACCGCACCAGTGGCGGCTCCGGAATCGGGCTGGCGATCGCCAAGGCGCTGACCGAGGCCCACGGCGGCCAGATCAGCGTGGCCAGCCGCGGACCCGGTCAGGGCTGCGCATTCACCGTCGAGGTTCCGGCGAGTGCGGCCGCGATGACGCCCCACGCTACAGCGAACTGAGAATCTCGTTCATCGTGTCGATCTCCTGCTGCTGGCTGTCCACGATCGACGTAGCGAGCGCAATGGCCTCGGGGGACTCGCCCTTCTCGATCTCCCTCTGCGACATCGTGATAGCGCCCTGATGGTGTGCGATCATCTGGGTCAGGAACAGCCGGCTGGCCTGCACCCCCTGAGCATTCTCCAAGGCATCCATATCGGCCGGTGACATCATCCCGTCCATACCGGCCATATCTCCCATTTTCATGTCCCCGTGATCCATGCCACCCATACCCGGCATGCCCCAGTCGGTCAGCCAGCCTTGAAGCTGCTCGATCTCGGGGCCCTGGGCGGCCTTGATCTGCGTGGCCAGTTCGCTGACCCGCGGTTCGATATCCGGCTTGGCCAGGATGATGTCGCTCATCTCGATCGCCTGCTGATGATGCGGGATCATCATCCGGGCAAAACTCATATCGGCCCTGTTGTGGGCAGCCGACTGGGCCGCCGCCGACGTCTTCGCCGCCGTCGATGCGGGCGGCCCCGCCTCCGTGGTCGCCGAATCACCGCAGGCCCCCAGGGCGAACGCCGCGGCCAGCGCGGCCACTCCCGTCGCCACGGCCCTGGTCTTGTTGACGGTCTTGCTCACAACGCATACCTTTCGTCGCTATCACGTCTGTTCGCTTCCCAGCGTTCCCGGATTCGGTAGGCGTGCCCCAGTCGTTCTGTGAAGATTCGATGAAGAACCACACAATCGGTCAGCGGCCCGCCGAGACCCCGGTGTCACCGGTCGGCTGGGCTAACCGGTTGTTTCGGTCGAGCGTGTGCAGAGCCGCGGCCGAAAGCAATCCCGCGGCGCACAGTCCGATCCACAGCAGCGCGCCGCCACCCCACCCCGGTGCGGCCTGTACCAGCGCACCGATGCCGACATTGCCCGCCAGGATGCCGACGCCGATGATGGTGCTGTAGAAGCCGTAGTAGGTGCCGACCAGTCGCCCGCCGGACAGCGCCACCACCGTGTCCATCTCGAAGGGGAACACCGCCGCTGATCCGATCGCCAGAACCGCGGTGCAGGACAACAGCGCGCCGATTCCCATGACGTCACCGAAACGGTTGTCCGGCAGCAGGATCAGCGGGACAAAAGAGAAAGCGACCACCGTCATCCCGATGACCAGGGACCGCCCGCTGCCCCACCGCCTGGAGAACCAGTGGGTGATCCGCAATTGCGCCGTCATCGCCACCACGCCGGAGATGGCGAACAGGGCGGCGATCAGAACCGGTGCGTGCTCGGGCGCCAGCTCGGCCGCGTGCAGAGGCAACGCCAGGTACACCTGGAAGGACAGCACATAGGAACCGATCATCGCGGCGGCGAACAGCAGGAACGAGCGGTTGGACAGCACAGTGCGCCAGTCCTGCAGCACCGAGGTCCCTGCCTCGGTGGGATGGTCCTCGCGGCGCGGCAGGGCGAATATCTGGGCGATCGTCAGCAGCGCGAACACCGTCGCAGCCCCCGCCGCGGTGAGCCGGAAGTCGACCGCCATGAACACCAGACCGATCAGCGGCCCGGCCAGAATGCCGGCCTGGTAAAACACGTTGAACAGCGCGAACGCTTCCACCCGCCGCTTCCCGGCATCGACGGCCAGATAGGCCCGCACCGCCGGGTTGAACAGCGCACCGGCGAAACCCGTTGCGGCCGAGGCGATCAGGACCGCCGGCAAAGACTGGGCGAACACCAGAAGCCCGAACCCCGCGGTGCGCAGCAGACAGCCCGCCACGATCAGCGGCTTGCAGCCGAGCCGGTCGGCCAGCGTGCCGCCGACGATGAACATCCCCTGCTGGGAGAAGTTACGAACCCCGAGTACCAAACCGACCGCCCAGGCCGCCAGCCCCAGCGGGCCGGCGAGATAACCCGCCAGATACGGCATCAGCATGTAGAAGCCGACGTTGATACCGAACTGATTGACCATCAACAGCCGGCTCGGCCAGCCGAAGCTGCGGAACTCCCGCACCACGCCCACTATCGCACCGCCTTTCCGGGGGCTACCACGGTGGTGCACCTCGTCCAGGAGTTCACCGTGGTGGCGGCGGGGTCGCTGATCGTCTCGGGATCGGCGGGCGGGTCACCATCGAGCAGCCGATGCTCACGGCAGTAGTCGTCGTTGAATACGGTGTCGAAGTAACGCTGCGGGCCGTCGGGGAAGATCGCCGCGATGGTGGTACCGACCGGATAACTACGGCCGGCCCACCCCGCCACGAGGGCGACCGCGCCCACGCTCCACCCACCGCTCGCGTAGTGGGTGGCCGCCAGGGCCCTCGACGCCCACACCGCCTCGGCGGGGGCCACCCAGTGGATCTCGTCGAACGCCGGGTAGTCCACATTGCCCGGATGGATGCTCGAGCCCAGACCGCGCATCAGGCGGGGCCGCGCCGGTTGCCCGAAGATGGTGGAGCCGACGGTGTCCACCCCGATCAGCGTCAATGCCGGGTTGTACTCCCGCAGGACCCGCGCCACGCCCGCGGAGTGACCGCCGGTACCCACCGAGCAGACCAGCACGTCGACCCGCCCCAGTTGGCTGCGCAACTCCAATGCCAGGGCGCGATACGCCGCGACGTTATCGGGATTGTTGTACTGGTCGGGATTCCACGCGCCGGGGTCCTCGGCCATCAACTGGGCGACCCGGTCGCGGCGGGCCCGTTGCCAGCCTCCGTCGGGGTGGGGTTCGGTCACCTGGTCGACCTGAACGCCGTAGGCCGACAGCATCTGGACGATGATCGGCTCCAGTCCGGTGTCGGTGACCACGGTCACCGGATGCTGGTAACGCATGCCGGCCAGCGCCAGGCCCAGACCGAGGGTGCCGCTACTAGACTCGATGATCCGCGCACCGGGACGCAGGTCGCCCCGGGCCTGGGCGCGGGCAACCATATGCATGGCCGGGCGATCTTTGATGCCGCCGGGATTGCAGCCCTCGAGTTTGGCCCAGAATCCGCGATCGGCGTCGCCGAACGGGGCGGCGATGCGCAGCACCGGGGTGTTGCCGACCAGTGTCGTGAGGGATCCAGCATGGTCGTGGTGCCGTTGATGGCGAATTCGGTAGCTGGGAAGGTTGACAGAGCAGGTGGGAAAGATAGCTGACATCGGGATCGCTTCCTCGACGGGCCGCGATCCGAATCGCGGCCGCTGAAATGGGCGGCAGTCACCGATCGACAGACCCGTTCCGGGGTTGTAGTCGATCTGCGCCTACCCGATCAGCGGCGAGCGATGCAAAGCCGGGCCAGGACGTCCCGGCCCGTCGATACAGCAACGGGTGTTCGAGGCGGATCCCGGCCGACCGCGGGGGTGTACCGCTGGGACAGCCGCCACAACAGGGCGATGGCGAACAGCACGCTCAGGGCGCTCAGTGCGGTGCGCACTCGCGGGGTGAGGGCATTGGCGTAGGAGTCCGGCGCACTCAGGCTCGCCGCCGCGCCGATGTGCTCATGATCGACGGTGGCGAGATGATCGCGGTGGCCGTCGGCGGAAACATGGTGATCGACGGTTGCCCGGGCCGGGGCGGCCGACCAGACCGGCGACACGGTAAACAGGGCGACGACGAACGTCAGCCCGATCGCCAGCCACAGCCTGGTGCCGCCCGGCACTCCCACAGCCCGCATGATGGCCCCGACAGTAGCAGCGGTGCGGGCCCGGACCAGTGCACGACGGAATCGACTCCGAGCCGTTATCGCGCCTTGAGGAAACGGCCCGCAAACTTCGTTGAACCTTTACCCAACCCGCACTGAGGCTCCGATCTCCGAGTGATGGCGGAGGTGGTACCCACCCCCGACAACAAGAGGGATCCGATGACGCTCGACACCGCGGTCGTCCAGGGTGTCCTGCCGCGCCGGCCCGTCGTTACAGCCAGCCCCGCAGGAAGCCGGCGAACAGCACCGCGAAACCCCCGATTTCACCGACGATCAATGCCGTCATTGCGATGTGAATACTTCGGCCCGGGTCACCGATCTGGTTGATCGTGTCGCGTTTGGCGCCGTGAATGATGTAGCTGACGATCGCGCCGACGAAGAACACGATGATCGTCATCGCCGCGGCGAGGTTGACCCACGCCGGCCAG
>JAHZJY010000032.1 GCA_022600695.1 Actinomycetes bacterium
ATCTAACTCAGGTCTAACCCAGGACGAATGACACCCGGATCGCATTCAGCTCAGGCGGTCGATCACCGCGTCGAACGCGTTGAGGACGAACTGATCGGTATCGGGGTCCGAGGACACCGGTTGCGAGGACTGTTTGACGATTCCGATCCCGCGTTGGCGGTCCAGATAGATCCACTGCCCGTGCACGCCGATCGCGGTGATCGCCGCCCGACCGGGGGTGTGTCGGATCCACCACTGCGCGCGATAGCTCCAGTCGCCGCCGCCGTAGGGGCCGACGGATTCCGGGCCCCGGGTGAACTTCTCCCGGCTGCCGCCGCTGTCCAGTTCCTCCAGGATGGCCGCCGGTAGCAGCTGATGACCGTCGAGCACCCCGTCGTTCAGCATCACCATGGCGAATCGGGCCAGGTCGCGCGGGCCCGCATTCAGGCCGCCGCCGGCCACCAGGGTGCCGTGCCGGTCCAGCAGAACGTAGGTCTCGGACTCGGTGCCGAGCGGTGTCCACAGCGCGTCGGACAGCTGGTCCTGAAATGATTTTCCGGTGACCCGGCTGGCGATCCAGTTGACCACATCGGTCTTCGGCGTTTGGTACCGGAAGATTTCGCCGTGCTCGTGCGCGGGGTCTTTGGCCAGGGTGAGCAGAAAGTCGTTAAGGCTTCCGGCGATTTCACCGGGCGGAGCGTCCATCCAGCCGATGGCCCGCGCGTACCGGACGATGCCCGATGAGGGGTCGGCGTAGTCCTCGCTGAAGTCCATCGAGTTCACCATGTCCATGACCTGACCGACGGTGGCCCCGGCGAATGCCGACGCAGAAGCCAGCTCGGGCACGAACTCGACCACCGGCCGGCTCTCATCGAGTAGGCCCTCGGCGGCCGCGATCAGCGCGAACAGTCCGGCGAAGGACTTCGTCACCGACATCATCTGATGCGGTTGGCGCGCGTGCATACCGTTCGCGTAGTGCTCATAGACCAGGTGTTCGGCGGTCACGACGAGGAATGAGTCGGTGTAGGTCTCGCGCAGGAAAGCCGGGAATTCGGCGACGTCACCGTCCGGGCGGGCGACCGTCACATCGTTGATTCCCGAGTCGATCTCGGTTTCGACCGGCCTGACGGTGTGGCCGTTCCGGATCGGCGCCGAGGGATAGACGGTTCGCATGTGCTGGTACGCCCACCGGTTGTACGGAGGCGTCATCAGCGCGTTGGAACGGTCGACCCGCTTATCGGGCGGCGGCGGGAAACCCACCATCAGTCCGAGTTCTGCGGCGGTGGCGTAGGGATCGTCGGTCACCGTCGAATAGTAGAGCGGGTCGCCTGCCATCCGCGGCCGTTGGCGCTGTGTTTGGATGCAACCGTGCAACGAGCGACGCCCGGCGAAGCGCTGGTCCTCGACTATGTGCGAACCCCGCGCGCCAAGGCCTCCGCGAAGGGCTCGCTGCACGACCGCAGCGCCACCGACCTGCTCGTGCATCTCCAGCGCGCTCTCGTCGAGAGGACCGGACTGGACACCGCCAGGGTCGGCGATGTGGTGGTGGGCTGTGCCTCGCAGGTCGACGAGCAGGGCGCCAACATCGCGCGCACCGCGGCCATCCTGGCCGGATGGGGCGACCGGGTGCCCGGGGTGACTCTCAACCGGTTCTGCGCCTCGGGTATCGACGCTGTCGCGCAGTCGGCGGCCCGGCTGCGGGCCGGTGATCTCGGCCTCGCGGTCGCCGGTGGGGTCGAATCGGTGTCCCGGGTCCCGATGTTCGCCGACCGCGGCCCGCTATGGGCCGATCCGGCCACCATCCGCACCGTGGGATCGGTCCACATGGGGGTTGCCGCCGATCTGAACGCGACCATCGAGGGATTCCGGCGCGATGAACTCGATCGGTACGCCGTGGAGACCCACGGTAAAGCGGCGGCGGCGTGGTCGGCCGGGGTGTTCGACCGGTCGGTTGTCGCCGTTCCGGCGACCGAGTGCGGACCCGGACTCGACCACGACGAACTGGTCCGGCCCGGCACGACGTTCGAGTCGCTGTCCGCGTTGCCGCCGGCCTTCGCCCAGTTGGGCGCCGACGGCCAGGATGAGATCGCGTTGAATGCCTTTCGGGGTGTCCCGGCGATCGAGCATCTGCACACGGTCGGAACGGCACCCCAAATGGCCGATGCAGCAGCGCTTCTGTTGATCGGGACCGCGGAGTCCGCCGAGGCGGTCGGTATCGCTCCCCGCGGGCGGATCGTCGCGGCCGCCACCACCGCGGTGAACCCGGTGGTGATGCTGACCGCGGGACAGGCCGCAGTCCAGGAGGTCATCGGCCGGGCCGGGCTCCGGCCCGCCGATGTCGATGTCTTCGAGTTCGCCGAAGCGTTCTCCGCGCTGTGCCTTCGGTTCCGGCGCGACCTCCACGCGGGGCCGGACCGGATGAACCCGAACGGCGGCACCATGGCCATGGGCCATGCGTTCGGCGCCACCGGAGCGATCCTGGTGGGCAGCTGTCTGGAAGAACTGGAACGCCGGGACGGGCGCTTCGGTGTTGCCGCGGTGAGCGGGGCGGCGGGTCTGGGCGTGGCGGTCCTGGTGGAGCGACTCGCCGGCTGACGGGGCGTCGGCACCCTTGTCTGCCCGGCGGTCTCCTGGGAGGCTTTCCCCATCGGAATTCGCGACTATCCCCGGGAGAAACGGTGTTCGATCTGAAAATTCTCGGCGGCACCGTGGTCGACGGCACCGGCGCCGATCGTTTCACCGGCGATATCGCCGTCACCGACGGCAAGATCGTGGAGGTGCGCCGCCGTGGGCCCGGTGACACCGCCCTCGAGGGGGCCGCGGTCGAGACGATCGACGCGACAGGCAGGATCGTCGCACCGGGCTTCGTCGATATCCACACCCACTACGACGGTCAGGTCAGCTGGGACGACATTCTTGAGCCGTCCGCCAATCACGGTGTGACAACGGTGATCTCCGGTAACTGCGGAGTGGGTTTCGCCCCGGTCCGGCCGGGCAGCGAGGACTGGCTGATCGCCCTGATGGAAGGTGTCGAGGATATCCCCGGGACGGCGTTGACCGAGGGCATCACCTGGGGCTGGGAGAGCTACCCGGAATACCTCGACGTGATCGGCCGCCGGGAACTCGCCGTCGACTACGGCAGCCAGATCGCGCACGGCACCGTACGGGCCTATGCGATGGGGGAGCGCGGCGCTCGCAATGAGGCGGCCACCCCGGAGGACATCGCCGTCATGAGCCGGTTGGTTCAGCAGGCCTGCGAGGCCGGGGCGCTGGGCTTCTCGTCGTCTCGCACGTTGGCGCACCGGGCGATGGACGGCGAACCGGTGCCGGGAACCTTCGCCGCCGAGGACGAACTGTTCGCGCTCGGCAGGGCGCTGGCGGCCGGCGGCGGCGCGGTGTTCGAGCTCGCGCCGCAGGGGGCCGCGGGGGAGGACATCGTGGCGCCGAAAAAGGAATTGGAATGGATGCGCCGACTCGGCGAGGAGATCGACGCGGCCTTGAGTTTCGCGCTGATCCAGGTCGACGCCGACCCGAACCTGTGGCGTGAGCAACTCGATCTCTCCGCAGCCGCCCATCAGGCCGGTAGCCGACTATATCCGCAGGTCGCGGCGCGACCTTTCGGGATGCTGCTCGGCTTCCCCGGGCACCACGCCTTCACCCACCGGCCGACGTACCGCCGCCTCAAGGCCCAGTGCAGCCGGGAGGAACTGGCTGCCCGACTCGCCGACCCCGGCGTGCAGGCGGCGATCCTCGCCGAGGAGGACCTACCCATCGATCCGGCGGTGCTCTTCGACGGCATGTTCGCCTTCGCGCAGTACGCCATCGACCGGCTCTTCGTCCTCGGGGAGCCGCCGGACTATGAACCCACCGATGAGCGGACCGTCGCGTCGATCGCCCGTGAACGCGGCGAGGATCCGCTGCGGACCATGTATGACCTGATGCTGGAATCCGATGCCGCCGCCATGCTGATGCTGCCGCTGTTCAACTACGCCGACCGCAACCAT
>JAHZJY010000279.1 GCA_022600695.1 Actinomycetes bacterium
ATGGATTCGAGCACCGTCGGCATTCCGGTCAGCAGTCCCGATGGTTACCACCGCGAGGTGGAATTCGCGGTCCGTTTCACCAGCCGTGGACTCTTCGTGCATTCCGCTCCCTGGGCTGTCAACGCTCTTGGCAATGAGAACACCAGTCACGGTTGCATTGGCCTGAGCCTGGAGGATGCGGAGTGGTACTTCGACACCGTTAACGTCGGCGATCCCGTGATAGTGCGGGAAAACAGCCTTGAAGTTCCGAGAACGGTGTCGACGAAGACTGAGGGCTGATCTTGGGAATCGAACCCCCGTGTCGACTGTAGTCAACGTCACCCGAAGGTGTTTGCCCTTATCGGAGGCCATCCGCGGGCCGCGGTTGCGTTGTACATGTCCTGAATAACACCCCGTCGGCGTGTTCAGGCACTACTGTTTCCGATGGTGCTGGATCTCTGACTGGAGGGTACGAATGGGCGGTTACAAGACCGTGGTCGTCGGTACGGACGGCTCGGACTCCTCACTTCGAGCGGTCGACCGGGCCGGGCACTTGGCCTCCGGGCCGGACGCGAAACTGATCGTGGTGACGGCGTACCTGCCCAGCCCGGAGGACACCCGCGCCGCGGACATGCTCAAAGACGAGGGTTACAAGGTCACGGGCAACGCCCCGATTTACGAGATCCTGCGCGACGCCGGCGAACGGGCGGCGGCGGCCGGCGCGGCCAATGTCGAGGAACGTGCCGTTGAAGGCGCTCCCGTCGAAGCCCTGGTCGACCTGGCCAACGAGGTCGAGGCCGACCTCCTGGTGGTCGGTAACGTCGGCCTCAACACCATCGCGGGGCGTCTACTCGGCTCGGTGCCCGCCAATGTGGCACGCAAGTCCAAGACCGACGTGCTGATTGTCCACACGACGAACTAGGGATTGCCCGCGGGACTTCCCGACCGCGCGGTGATCAGATCCGGATCAGCCATCCGCCGGCCGGATCCACCGCCAGGCTCAGTACGTCGACTGCCTCGAAAGCGCTCAGCGGGACAGTGTTCAACTCCTGCTGAGCTATCGCGTGATCGCTGCCGACCCAGCCGTTGCTCATGCCCAGCAACCCGGCGCCATCGCGGCCCGCGCCGAACGAGTCGTAAACCACTGCGCCGTGCTGCTGAAGTGCGCGCAGTACGACCTGGGTGGCGGGGGCATAGTCGGTGACCGGGAAATCGGCGCGCAGTCGCAACACGGTTCCCATCGGAACACCGTCCGGGTTGGTGCCTGTGCCGTCGCCCGACCGGGCCGGCCAGGTGTAGCCGGTGCCACGGTCCTTGGCGATGGTGATCCCTAACATGTGGTCGATCCAGCCACGCTCCAAGTCGTCCGGGCGCAGAATCATCGGAAGGTAGGGCAGTTTCGACGCATTCGCCCCGCCGATTTCGGGGTACAGCGGCGAACTCATGTCGACATGCACCCCCGCCTCGGCGATCCACGACGAGCCATACAGCGTCGCGTAGACCGCGTTGCCCAGTCCGTCGAGAACGCCGGCGGCGGGCAGTTCCACCCCGTTGGCCACGTTGTACAACTCCTGGGAGATACAAGTGCCCTTCTGGAAGACCAGGAGGTGACGATCCCAGGCCGGCACATCAGGCATACCTTCGACCAGGGGACGGTCCGGGATGGCGTAGGGCCGGTCGTCGATATTGGGTCCGGTTGTGGAGTAGCCCCGATTGAAGATCACCGTTTCAGTGGGGTGCTCAGCGCTGACGACGTTGACCGGCATGCCACCGCTGCTACCCATCCAGGGTTCACCGGCCCAGGTCGCGCGCAGGGTACCGCCGAGCAGCGTGGTCCAGGTCTCGGATTGCGGCAGCACCGGCAGTGCGCTGACGTCGGCGTGGAATACCGTGTCCGCCGGCATCAGGGTGCATCCGCAGAACGTGGACAATTCAGCAGCAGGGGCGGCGCGACCCACCGGCACGATGACGGCCACCGCAGCCGTACCGCCGTAGCCGTCGTCGATGTCGACTGTGAAGCCGTCCTGTTCACCGCTGTGCGCAGTGAGCGCCACCGGCGTTGGTGTATAGGTGAATTCGCCTGTGACAGAAACAGATACCGCGCCATGAGTGGTCTCAGAGCTTCCGCTGTAGGTCAGCGGATCGCCGTTCGGGTCGCTGCCGACCACCCGGCCGGTAACCACCCCGGTGACCGGATCCGGCCCCCCGGCGCTGACTGTCCCGGTTGGTGCGTTGTTGAACGCTGCCACGCTTACGGTCACCCTGGTGGTCGAGGTGTGTCCACTGGTTCCGAACAGGCCGAAGGTCAACAGGTTGATCAGCCCACCGAGACCGTGCAGGTGAAACCCGTCGGCACTGTCGTTCGCCGTCACCGTGAAGGTGTCGGTGAACCCGATATGAGCGTCCGGTGCCGCCGGGTTCGCGGTGTAGACGAACTGCCCTCGATCGATGGCAACGGACCCGTGGGTCGGGCGGGCGGTGACGGCGACGCCGACCGCCGCACTGTCCGGGTCGATGAGGTCGAGGGTGCCCCTGACCACTCCGCCGGGTAGCTGTTCCTGCTGGGCCGCCCGCACTCCGGGGGTGGTGTTGTTGAGCAGTTTGGTCACGG
This sequence comes from Actinomycetes bacterium, assembly GCA_022600695.1. GTDB lineage: Bacteria > Actinomycetota > Actinomycetes > Mycobacteriales > Mycobacteriaceae > Mycobacterium. Next base: position 2,591 of record JAHZJY010000279.1, read on the forward strand.
GGTCGACCGACTGGACCGCCGCCTGGCCCTTCGCGGTGGCCGTGGTTGCAGCGGCGGCGGTAGTGGATGTGGTTGCCGTGGTGGCGGCGAGCGGGAACGCGATTGGGCCGACGACAAGGCTCCTAGTGGCCGAAGCGACGGTGCGGGATGTCATAGCGCGGTCGGCGCGTGGACTGCGGCCGGCGGTGGCTTGTTTCAGATCACCGCGGGCAGGGGAGGCCGCCACGCGCGGGCCGCGGCGGACGGTGGCGGGCCTGACTGGATCGGATGATTTTGCGGCGCTGGGCTTTTCGGAGGTGCTGTCCCGGGAATCGGCATTGGCTTCACCTGCGCCGGTGGCGGCAATCGCGGCGCCGACGCCGAACGTCGCGGCCAGCAAACCGGCCCTGCCAATACTAGTCGCCGCCGTCATCGCGCGTCTCCTTCGACCAGGTCAAAGATAGAACGCCAGATCGGCCGCCGCTACGGCCGAAAGACCTCACAGGGCCGTCGCCAGACGGCGGGAACCCCTCGCGCAAGGCAAAGGCGGCGCTCACGCCGTGCTGACGCGGTCGCCATCGTGGTTTAGCCGGTTTAGCCGGTTTAGCCGCCGGTGTTCTCGTCCTTGCCGGTAAACGCCTCTTTCGCCTTATCCACCGCATGGGTGGCAATGTCGACGGAGTCCTCGACGATGGCACTGACGCCGCCGGCGATATCCCCCTTAACCACCTGACCGGCGTCCTCGACGATATCGGAGGCTTTTTCGACGGCATGGTTGGCGATGTCCTTGGCCGCGTTGACTGCATTCTTGGGATCGAAGCCCATCGGACCCTCCTAAGTTTCCTGGATGTCTCCTACGACAGTAGACCCGGGCGTTCGGCGATATGCCCGGAAAAGGATTCCTCGACGCTCCCGGAAAGACGCGGTCCGCACCGCCGACCGAG
>JAHZJY010000280.1 GCA_022600695.1 Actinomycetes bacterium
CGACGGCTGAACGACATCTACGCGGGGGAACTCGGTGAGCCGTTCACCTCAGCGGGGTTCTGCTTGTACCGCAACGGCTCCGACAGCGTGGCCTGGCATGGCGACACGGTCGGCCGCGGCAGCGCCGAAGACACCATGGTCGCGATCATCAGCCTGGGTGCCACCCGAGTCTTCGCCATGCGACAACGCGGCGGCGGCCCCTCGCTACGGCTGCCGCAGCACCATGGCGACCTACTGGTCATGGGCGGATCCTGTCAGCGCACCTGGGAGCATGCGGTACCCAAGACGGCGGCGCCGAGCGGGCAGCGGATCAGCATCCAGTTCCGACCGCACGGCGTGCGCTGACGCCGGTCGCGTGCGGATGTCGCCGGTCAGCGCCGGACGGCGTTCACCCCGGCGATGAGAAGGTCGCGAGCCCGCTGGGTGTTGACCGGAACCGCGGGCGTGTCTGCCACCACAAGCGGATTCGCGGTCACGATCACCTGATAATCACCGAAGTGCGCGGAGTAGTTGAAGACCTCGCCGGTGCGGGGCGCACCGTCAGCCACGGTCTGCAGCACCCGATGCACCCCGATGGTCTTCGTCCCATCGATTCTCGGGACCTCCACGGCCTCCACCGTGCCGCGGATAGCACCGCCGCTGAAAGCGACCTTGCGGCAGTCCGGCCCCGGTTCGGTGAGCGGCACCGGTTCGTTGGTCTGCACGGCGATGACGACGAAGCGGTTGCCTTCCCCCTCGGCGGCAACCGCGGCCATATTTCCCTCGGTGCCCTTCGGCACCAGCTGCCCGGCGGCGAAACGGGAGCATTCGGCGGGCTTGAAGGTTATCCCGTCCGGAAGGCGCTGGCCGGTGAGCAATTTGGGGTCGATGCCGGTCGGGGCGACTTCGGTGACGCTGAACTGTGGCCCGAAGCTCGACTTCAGCTCGGCGATTGCGGCGATATCCGGGGAGGGGGCCTCGGCTCGGCACGCGCCCAGCGCGCCCGTACACAGCGCCAGCACGGCCAGGCTGCGGGACAACACCGCCGATAATCTACCGGAGCAGATCCACACCGGTGGTCAGCCGCGCAGCGCCGCAACGGTCGCGGCCAGCAGGCCGGCCACGAACCCGGAATCCAGCGGCGGGTGCGGCGATCCCGGGTCGGTGACCAGGGTGACGACGGCGATGTGGCGCTCGAAATAGGCCACCGCGGTAACCGCATCGGCGGTGGTCGCGCTGCCGGATTCGACCACCGTCCGGGCCGAGGCCCGCCAGGCGATGGTCTGCGCTCGCTCGATGACAGGCCCCTCGGTGCGCGTCACCTCAGCGCTGGTGTAGCCGAAACTCATTGCCCAACGGCCGCACTGGTCCAGCAACTCAGCCTCGGGCGCGCCTTCCGGACCGCTGGCCGCCACTACGAAAACGGCGCCCCCCGGACCCGATGCCGACAGACCGCGGGCAGCGCGGTCGGCCGGGGCGGGATCGGCCAGTGGCGCGCACTGGGGCGGGTCGGCGACCCAGCCCGCACCGAATCCCCAGAGTCCGGCCGCACTCACCGGACCGGTCAGCTCCCCGACCTCGTAGCCGGCCGGCAGAGCCGCCCGGACCCGGATGATGTTCGTTTTGTTCACCGCCGGTGCCGACGAGGCCGACGGCGAGGGCGTGGCCGACCGGGAGCGCTCGGTGGGCGACCCGCAGCCGGCGAGCGACACCACCGCGGTCGTCAGCACCACCCATCGGCGCACGCTTAGCGGTTCAGCCGCCAGATATCGCCGGACATCACCGTCGCGAAGCCGCACCACAGCGGGTAGGGAGCGAGGGCCGCGCCGAGTTTGGGATCGGCATCAGCGGCCCGGCGGGTCAGGTCGGCGCTGCTGGCCGCCAGCGCGGCGGCGGCCGCAACCGACGGGCCGAGCTTGTTCATCTTGAAGAACACCCAACTCCATCCGGCATTGAGTGCCAGGTTCACCCCCAGCGCGGCGATATACCCGCGAGCCTTTTCATCCTCGCCGTCGGCGCGGAACCGCTCGATGGCCGCTGCGGAGGTGGCGGCCACGTCGACATACAACGCGGTCCAGGCGATCGGGAACACCGCGTTCGGCGGGACGTACCGGGGTTTGCGGATCTTGGTGTACCAACTCTGTACGCCGTCCCGGCTCGCCACGCTTCCCGACACAGCCGCCGCCAAAGTGGCCAGCCCAGTGCCTACCAATGTCTTCCGCATCAGCCCAAGGTACCGGCTGGGCACTGCCCGGAGCCCGCAAGCCGGATTGGGCTTATGGCGCGATCATCTACGAAAAGGCGAAGAATCCTGCCGACCGGCCGTTCATGACGGCCATCGTCAACAAGCTCACCGGCGACGTCGAAGCGGCCAAGATTCTCGGGTACGCGCCCGGGCTGCTGGAGAACCTGCCCGGCTACCAGCCGGACGGGGAGGTGGACAAGACCAGCCTCAGCGGTTTCGACGGCATCGTGTTCGAGGGCTCGTACCTTCAGGGTGACGTTCGCCGCTATATCGCCCAGTTGACCGTC
>JAHZJY010000281.1 GCA_022600695.1 Actinomycetes bacterium
TCGCGACCGTGGGTCAGGCGCTGCATTCCGGAAGGTAGGATTTGCTCTCGGTCGGCCGAAGAGCTCTTCGCGCAAGAGCTCATCGGCACCCACGCCGCCTTAGCTCAGTCGGTAGAGCGATTCACTCGTAATGAATAGGTCAGGGGTTCGATTCCCCTAGGCGGCTCCAAACAATCTGGTAGAGGCGATTTATTAACTAGTTAGGCAGAGGACGCGGGGCGCAGGACGCCCGCAGAGGTGGGGCTTACCCGGCCCCGTCGTCGGCTGCTTGATCGGCCAACTCCAACCCGGCGCCGGCATACACGTTGAAGGCGATGCCGACCCCGTGGTCCTTGGCCCACTGCACCTCGTCCTCGTACCGGGCGACGGCGGCGACCTTGCCGCTGAACCCCGACTCGCGCAGACATTCCAGGGCGGTGACGTTGGCGCCGTGACGCGGCATCGCGAGGATGGCAATACGCACCGAGTCCGACCGCTTGAGTTGGTTCCAGAAGTACAGGTCGGTGGCGTCACCCTCGATCACCCGTAGGCCCTCGGCCGCGAGTCGCTCGATTCGGGGTCCGTCATAGTCGACACCCACCACCCGCAGTCCGTAGTGATCAGTCAGTCGTTGGTATGCGGCGAATCCCACTCTGCCCATCCCGATCACCACCACCTCGGCGTCGCCGGCGTCGCGGTGACGTTCTTCCGGATTCAATCCGCTGTCGTCCTGGGCGGGAAGTCGCGCCGCAATCTTCTCCACCATCAGATGTCCGCGTCCGTTGACCAACGCCGACACCACGAAGCTCAACGCCACGGCGATCGACATCTCGACCAGCCAGGCCTCGCCCAGCAGCCCGGCCGAGACCCCGACCGACACGACGATCAAGCCGAATTCCGAGTAGTTCATCAGGCTCAGTCCCGCCAGCAACGCCGTGCGGTAACGCAGCTTCAGGCGTGACATCAGCACCACGTACCAGGCCGCCTTGAACGGCAGGAGAAGCAACATCAGCAGTGCGACACCGATGCTGGGCAGGTCCGGTAGCCCGGTCAGCCCGATCGACACGAAGAACCCGACGAGCAGCAACTCCTTGATGTGGAACAGCGACCGCGCGAGCTCGGAGGAAGCCGGGTGCGATGCCAGCAGGACCCCGATGATCAGGGCGCCGAGGTCACCCTTGAGCCCGAGTGCGGAGAACAACGCATACCCGGGGACCAATGCCATGACGATGCCGAACAGTGACTGCATCTCCCCGTGGCCCAGCCGGGTCCAGATTTTGCGCAGGACCCGCGTCAGCGGCCACAGACCCACCAGCGCCAGCGCCCACGGGCTGGGTAGGCGCCCGCCGGTGGCCGTCAGGAAGATCACGGCGATGATGTCCTGCATGACCAGGATGCCGACGGCGACGCGACCGTAGAGCGCATGCGATTCGCCCCGCTCTTCGAGGACTTTGACCACGAAAACCGTGCTGGAGAACGACAGCGCGAAGGCGAGTAGGGCGATCGTCTGCACGCTCTGCCCGGCCAGCATTGCCACCCCGCCCACGGCGGCCAGCCACATGGCGATACTTCCGAGAATGACGCTGATCAGCATGTGGGTGGAGGTGGTCAGCCACACCTCGCGACGCAGCAGGATGCGAACGTCCAATTTGAGACCGATCGCGAACAGCAACAACGTGACACCCAGGTCCGCCATCGTTTCCAACTGCGGAAGCTCGGCCACGTCGAGGGCGTTGATGACGAACCCCGCCGCCAGAAACCCGACCAGTGGCGGGAGCCGCACAGCCATGGCAAGGCCGCCGAGGCCGAAGGTGATGACGAGATAGATAGCGGCAACGGTCACAGGCGGTCCCCTTGGTCCAACACGTAGGCGGTCGCCGATATGGCCGACGACCCGATTTGCTGCGAGGGCCGTACAAGTATCCCGGTAAAGACCGGATTTCTCTGCGAACGCCTGTCGGACCCCGCTGGAACAATCGGGCCATGTTCGAGACAACGCCGCCCCAGCCCCTGTCGGAGAGCATCGATCCCGCCGAACTGGCCGATCCGGTGGCGGCCGTCATCGCGGCCGAAGTGACCGGCCGGACCTGCCAGTCAGAGGAGGCGGCGTAGCGGTTCAGCGCGGCGCAAGATGCCCGACCGGACCCGACGCCACGCATACCGCCAGCGCGGCCGTATTCGCACGGACGGTGACCGCCTCACCGGCACCGGACAGCCGGACATACACCCGATTCAGTCCCGGTTTCACCGGCACGGTGGTCTCAGGGCCCAGCGGCAGAGACAGCGCCATGCTGCCTTCGGTGTTGGCCAGGTAGTTCAACTCGGCGGTCCATTCCGCGGGCAGTAGCGGGCCGTCCAGTGGCATCCGGACCGGCGCATCGGGCTCTACGAAGTACCCGCACTGCGGCTCCGGGCCGGGCTCGATCCTGCGTGTCCAGGTCACCTTCGCGTCAACGACCCGGCCGGATGCATCGATCATCCGGAGCCGGTCGGTATGGGATCCGAACGCCGGCCGGTCGCGGATCAGGGCGAACATGTGGCTGGCCAGGCTCTCCGGTCCGACCACCCGCTGCAGGACGAGCGGGTCGACATCTTGATCCAGCAGCGGTGCCGCCGACTCCCTCCCGGCTTCGGCCAGCCCGTGGACCGCGTTGGTCAGATACCCCTTCGTCGGGTTATCCCGCCAGCTGGTCAGGAACGTCGCAGTGGAGAACAGGCTGCTCGTGAGGAACCCGACGGCCAGGACCGCCAGCACCGCGGTGCGCCGGGCGGAGGCATCCAACCAGTGTGAGCCGGGCCGGTTCCCAGCGCGGAACCCGACCGCGGCCAGCAGGGTCAGCACCACCACCAGATCGGGGAGGTAGCGCAACGTCTGGGCAAGCTCGAGCGCGGTGAATGCCGAGGATCGCATCAGGTAGATCGGTACCTGACAAGCCACCGCGTAGCCGGCAGCCACGAGCCAGACCGCGCCGATCCGCTTCTTCCGGACCATCGACACCAGCACGGCCGCGCTCAGAGCCAACCAGCCGAGCGCCATCACCGCTACCGGCGGCACCGCCCACGGCGAAGCCGGAGCCCAACGCTGCCACTCCCAGGGGCCACCGACCAACCCGGGCACGATTCCGTGAGTCACCGAGCGGCTCAACAGATCCCACGTCATCGAGGGGTCCCAGCTCCACCGCTGCTGATCGACCACCACCAGGTAGAGAGCAACCCACGCGGAGGTCACTACCAGCGACGCGATCCATAGCGGCCGGCCGCGGTACCAGACGGTCCGCACCGCCGTCCGGTCCCCGTCAACGTGGTGGAGCAGTGCGGCGAGGGCGAAGGCGACGAACGGAATCACCGCCGCCTTCTCGAAGAACAACAGCCCGCCCGCGTAGGCCAATACCGCCGTGATCGCGTAGCGGCGACGCCCGGTCCGGACCAGAAGAATGGTGTCCGCACAGACCCAGGCCAGTGCCGCCAGCATCGGCAGGTAGTTCAGGGCGGCGGCCCACCAGGCGAAGGCGGGAACGGCCAACGGGGTGAACAGGACGAAACACAACGGCACCAGCAGTACTGGGCGCCAACCCAGGATCACATGCAACGCGCGCAGCACTGCCAGCGACACGATCAGCTGCAGGATCACCAGACTGACCGCCGGCCAGGTCCACACCAGCGGCGCCATCCGGGTGATCAGGCCCCCCAGCAGGAAAGCTGCCGGCATCACGTGGCCGTCGTGGTCGGTGAACAGGTACGCCCCGGACAGCAGCGGCTGGGTTCCCGCCCGGCCGACCAGGATCAGATCGTCCCAGTAAAAGTAGCCGCCGAAGGCCACTGCCGCCCGGATCACCAGGTGCAGCCCGATCAACGCGGCCGCCGCGGCGGCGACCGGTGGCAGCACACCCGCGGACGGCCGAACTGACATCGCCACGACTGTACGGGTGGGCCCCGGGAGTCCGACGTTATGGCTCTGCGATTGCGGCCCCGGTCACCGGGGCCGGCGGACCTATCTGGCGCCGACCTGGCCGGTCGGCCACTTGACGAGGCCGGGACCCCGTGACAGCGCGGCCAGGTGCACGGCGATACCGACGAGCGGTCCGCACAGCAATGCGATCACGGTCCGCGACTCCAGAGACAGCGGCAGGGTGAGCAGCAGGGCGGCGGTCACCGTCGCACCTACCCACCCGATCGCGTACGCCCGGTGCAACGCGGCCGCCACGGTGGCCGCCCCGGTAAGTGTCAGCAGCGCTATCGACACCGCAGCCGCGGTCAGCCAGGCCAGCAGGACGCCGCTGGCGCGATACTCGGGGCCGAAGCCGACCCGCATCAGCCAGGGGCCGATCAGCGCTGCGCCGAATACCCCGATCCCGCCGACAATCGTGACGATCGCCGCCGGCGCCAGCAAGGCCCGCAGCCGTGCGCTGTGGTGATCGACGAAGTAAGCGATGAGGTTGCCCTGCATGGCAGTAAGCGGTACCAGCAACGGTGCCCGGGTGAGGGTGACCGCCAGGATCACCACACCGCCCGCCGCCCCGAGTTCCCCCGAGGTCGCTTTGAGGAGCACCGGAAATCCCATCACCAAGACCGCGCTCGCGCCGGCTGCGGCGATCGAGTGCGCGGAACCACGCAGAAAGTTGGTGACGGTACCGCTGGTTCGCGATCCGGCGGCCGCGCGTGCGCTCGCCGACACGACCAGCAGCAGTAGCCAGGCCAGCGCACCGGCGACGGTCGCCCAGAGGAACCCGGCCAGTCCCCAGCCGAACAGGAAGGCCGTCGTGGCGATCACCACCCGGATCACGGCGTCGGTCACCATCAGCGCCCCGTACTGCGACCAGCGGTCGGTGCCGGCCAACATCCCCAGCAGTGTTGCGTGCAGACAGAATCCCGCGAGGCCGACCGACAGCAGGGCCACCGACAATGGCCGCTCTTCGGCGAAGACGTACGGTGCCCACAACGGCGAGGTACCGGCGATGACGGTGCCGGCCGCCAGTCCAACGCCGGCCGCGACCCAGATCGGCCGGGTGAGTGCCCGGTCGGTACTCCGGTGGGCCGCACCGGCGGTCCGGACCTCTCTGGTGGCCTCCTGGAGCAGCCCGTTCGCCGCACCGGTCACCAGGCCGAACGCACCCCAGAACACCCCGAACACCGCGAAGCCGGCGGGCTCGAGCTTTCGCGCCGCCAGATACAGCACCGCATAGCCACAGGCCGCGGTGATCGCGGTGGCGACGCCGACCCGCGCGACGCTGCCCGGGGCCACCGGACCGGCACTGGCGCTCACCGCATCGAACGGCACGCCGGCGTCGGTCACAGCGGCGGCAGTGGGGTCGAATACAGCCAGGCCTGCCAGAGCGGGCGCAGAGAGACATCTGCGTACTTGGCCGCCAGTCCGGTGAAGTCGTCGGTGACGGCGGTGCCGTGCCGGTACCGGGTGGTCCAGTCGCGTAGCAGTGCGAAGAACTTGTCGTCCCCGATGATGCCGCGAAGCACGTGCAGGGTCAGTGCACCCCGTTTATAGACCCGGTCGTCGAACATGTCCCGTGGACCCGGGTCGGACAGCAGAAGATCCTGCGGGCCGGAGGCGAGTCTTTGGTGATGGTGGCGGGCGATGTCGTCGGCGCTGCGCGCGCCGGAGTGTTCGGACCACAACCATTCCGCGTAGCAGGCGAAACCCTCATGCAGCCAGATGTCGCGCCAGCGTCGGGCGGTCACGCTGTTGCCGAACCACTGATGAGCCAACTCGTGGGCGATCAGCCGTTCCGAGCCCCGTGCCCCATCGCAATGGTTGGCACCGAAAACCGAAACCCCCTGGGCTTCAAGGGGTATCTCGAGATCGTCGTCGGTCACCACCACGGTGTAGCCGGCTGACAGCGGATAGGGTCCGAACAACTTGATGAACAGCTTCATCATCGCGGTCTGGCGGGAGAAGTCATGGGTGAAGCTGCTCCGCAGTCGATCCGGTATGACCGCCTGCATGGGCACCGGCGCCTTGGGCAGCCGGTGCAGGTCATTCATGCCGATCAGCAGGGTGGCCAGGTAGGTGGAGGTGGGTTCGGGCTGGTCGTATGTCCACACCGTCTGGCCGGCCCGAACCCGCCGCGACACCAGCTCGCCGGGGGCTACCGCGTAGTAGGGGCTGTCGGTGCTGATCTGGAACCGGTAGCTGGCCTTGGAGCTCAGATGGTCGTCGCAGGGGAACCAGGACGGGGAACCGTTGGGTTGCCCGGCGACCAGTGCGCCGTTGGACAGCTCCTCGAAACCGACCTCGCCCCAGATGCTCCGGATCGGGCGCGGGGAGCCGGCGTAGCGCACTGCAATCGCCATTGCCGAACCGGCCGGCAGTGCCGCGGCGAGCCGGATCCGCAGCTTTCCGGACGAGGTGGCGAAGTGCTGCGGCCGACGCCCGTTGACGGTGACCTTGGCGACCGAGAGGTTGTCGGCGAGGTCAAGGGTGAAGGTCCGCAGTGATGCCAGGGTGACCGCGGTGATCGTCGCCGCGCCGTTGAGCCGGTTGCTGGCGACCTTGTATTCCAGGTCGAGTTCGTAGCGCGACACCCGGTAGCCGAAGTTGCCGTTGTGCGGCAGGTACGGGTCGATGACCGCGGGCGAGCCGTGTTTCTTTGCGGTGTTCTTCACGCCGCTCCGACCTTCGGCGGCCGCGGGCCGCGCGCCCGCGCGCGCTTACGGGAAACCTGCCACGGCGCAATGGGATTGCCCTGCCATCGGGTGGATGGCGGCACTTCGTCGCCGCGCATCACCAGTGATGCCGGTCCCACCGTGGCTCCGGCACCGATCCGGGAGGCGGGCAGTGCCACGCAGTGCGGGCCCAGTGTCGCACCCGGCTCGAGCACCACGGAGTCCATCCGCATGATCCGGTCGTGGAACAGGTGCGTCTGCACCACGCACCCGCGGTTGACGGTGCTGCCGTCACCGAGGGTCACCAGGTCGGCCTCCGGCAGCCAATACGTCTCGCACCACACGCCCCGGCCGATTTTCGCGCCGAGCGCCCGCAGCCACAGATTGATCACCGGGGTTCCGCTGGCTGCCCGCGCGAACCACGGCGCGGCGACCGTTTCGACGAAGGCATCCGACACCTCATTGCGCCAGACGAAGGAAGACCACAGCGGGTGTTCCTCATCGCGGATACGGCCAACCACAAGCCATTTGGCCCCCACGGCGATACATCCGGCTATCGCTCCGGCGATCAGCAGCACGGCACCGCCGGCCAGGGCGGCCCAGCCGTAGCCGCCGCGCAGTGCCACCGCCTGTAGCGCAGCCAGGGTTGCCACGCCGATCGTGAACGTGACCATCAGGGGCAGCACCCGGCACGTTTCGACGGCCCCGCGCGCCAGCTTCAGCCGCGTCGGGGGGGCGTAGGTCAACGAGGCGTCCGCGGTGTCGGATCGCCTGCGCAACCGGACCGGCGGGCTACCCAGCCAGGATGAACCGGTCTTGGCCTTCGGTGGAGTCGCCGACAGCACCGCCACCAGGGCGTCGTCGGGTACCCGTCGACCCGGCTGGGTGATACCGGAGTTACCGAGGAAGGCTCGTTTACCGATGACGGCCTTGGCGACATGGATCCAGCCGCCGCCTAGTTCGTAGGAGGCCACCATGGTGTCGTCGGCGAGGAAGGCGCCGTCCTCCACCACGGTGAACTTCGGGGTGAGCAGAGCGGTTGAGATCTCGGTATCGCGGCCGATCCGGGCCCCGAGGATCCGTAGCCATACCGGCGTCGCGAGCGCCGCATAGAGCGGGAACAGGTAGTTGCGGGCAGCGTCCATCAGCCGTTCGGTACTCCACAACTGCCAGCCGACCCGGCTGCGGACCGGGTGGTAGCCCTCGCGCAGACCGATCGCCAGCACCCGCACACCCAGCGCCGTCAGCGTCGCGTAGACCCCGACGGCCACCAGCGTCGCGACCGGGATCCAGGGCACCGCGGCCCACGCGGCCTGCTGCAGAGTCGTGGTCTGCCGCACCGCCCAAGCCAGCACCGCCAGTCCGGCGCCCAGCGACGCCAACGGCAGCGCTCCCAGCAGCATCGAGGACAGCCCGTAGATCAGCACCCAATGCGCGGACCGCGGCGGGCGGTGATCCGGCCACGGATGGCGGGCCTTGCCGGATTTCACCGCGGGTGAACCCTTCCAGTACTGGCGGTTCTTCACCTTGCCGACCACCGCCGAACCTGGCGCGACATCGGCGTCCTTGCCGACGACCGCCCCGGGCAGCAGGGTGGTTCGGGCACCGATCGTCGCGTCATTGCCGACGGTGACCGGCCCGACGTGGAAGAGATCCCCGTCTATCCAGTGCCCGGTCAGGTCGACCTCCGGTTCCACCGAACTACGGTGGCCGAGCGTGAGCATTCCGGTGACCGGCGGGGCGGAATGCAGATCCACTCCTTTGCCCACAGAATTGCCGAGCGCCCTGGCGTAGTACACCAGCCAGGGGGCACCGGAGAGGTTCTCGGCTCCGCTGGCCGCCGCCAGTCGCTCCGCCAGCCATACCCGCAGATGCTGCGGACCCCCGCGACGGTAGGTCCCGGGCTTCAGGCCGGCCAGCAGCACCCGGGCGCCCACCACGGCGATGGCCATCCGGCCCAGCGGCGTGATGAACATCATGAACGCTGCCGCGACCAGCCACCAATTGACCGTGATCAGCCACGGCAACGGGTGCGCCCAGGCCACCACGTTGTTGATCAGCGCAAGCCAGGTGACCCACTGCAGCCCGGCGAGGGTGGCCAGCGGTAGCGAAAGGGCGACCTGGGCCGCCTGGGCGGAGACCGGTGTGGGTGCCACCAGCCGCGGCGCGACGGCCACCGGTGGCGGTTGGTCGGCGGCCATCTCATCGAGGAAACCGGCCAGCGAGCCGAGTCGCGGGTGATCGTAGAGATGCGCGACCGTCATAGCCGGGTACCGATCCCGCAGCGCCACCACCATCTGGGCGGCTGCCAGCGAGCCGCCGCCGAGGGCGAAGAAGTCCGCTTCCGGCCCGTCGACGACGGAGCCGAGAATGTCCTGCCACCGTGCGGCCAGCCATGCCATGGTGCCGCCGAGTTGGGAGCCGACATCCGGAACGTCCCCGGGCGGCGGCCACGGCAGGGCGTCGCGATCGACCTTTCCTGAAGTGCGGGTGGGCAGTTCGTCGACCAGAACCAGTCGCGGGACCAGCGCTGCCGGCAACGCATCGGCCAGGTGCCTCCGGGCGGCGGCCAGGTCGAAGGACGGCTCGGCCGAGGCGATGTAGCCCACCAGTACCGGTGTGCCGCTGGCGGTTTTTCGGACCGCGGCCGCACCGCCGCTGACACCGGGCAGATGCACCAACGCCGCATCCACCTCACCCAGTTCGATGCGGCGCCCGCCCACCTTCACCTGGTCGTCGGCCCGGCCCTGAAAGTACAGTCCGTCGGGTTCCAAGCGAACCAGGTCGCCGCTTCGGTAGGCGCGCGCCCAGCCCAAGGTGGGCATCGGCGCGTATTTTTCGGCGTCCTTCTCCGGATCGAGATACCGGGCCAGTCCGACGCCGCCGATCACCAACTCGCCCACCCCGCCGATCGCGACCGGCTCGCCGGACCCGTCCACCACCGCCAGATCCCAGCCCGGCAGCGGCAGCCCGATGCTGACCGGCGCGTTCCCGGTCAGCTGCGCTCCGCACGAGACCACCGTTGCTTCGGTGGGCCCGTAGGTGTTCCAGACTTCGCGGCCGTCAACCGCGAGCCGGCCGGCCAGATCGGGCGGGCAGGCCTCGCCGCCGAAGATCAGTAGCCGGACCGCCTCCAGCGCCTCAGCCGGCCACAACGCCGCGAGGGTGGGCACCGTGGACACCACGGTGATATCCCGGGAGACGAGCCAGGGCCCCAGGTCCATACCGCTGCGCACCAGTGCGCGCGGAGCCGGCACCAGGCAGCCGCCGTGGCGCCAGGCCAGCCACATCTCCTCGCAGGAGGCGTCGAACCCCACCGACAGGCCGGCGAGCACCCGGTCACCTGGTCTGATTGGGTTGTGCTGCAGGAACATCCGGGCTTCCGCGTCGATGAAGGCTGCGGCATTGCGGTGGCTGACCGCCACACCCTTCGGGGTGCCGGTGGAGCCGGAGGTGAAGATGATCCAGGCATCGTCGTCGAGTTGGGGCGGCGCGGGGCTCCAACCGCGCGAGGATCCGGGGCCACGGTTCAGTCCCGCCTCGGTGATGACTCCGGCCACCCCGGCCTCGGTGAACACCAGATGCGCACGATCATCGGGGTCGTCGGCGTCAACCGGCACGTATGCGGCTCCGGTAGCCAGAACTGAGAGTATCGCCAGGTACAGCGAATAGCTACCGGACGGCATCCGGATTCCGACCCGGTCGCCCCGACCGATCCCGCGGGCGGCAAGCCACCGGGACCCCGCCCTGATATCGGCGGTGATCTCACCGTAGGTCAGCTGAACGGCGCCGTCGTCGATCGCCGGCGCGTCCGGATACCGGGCTGCGGTGTCATGGAGGATGTCGATGAGCGTTCGCGGTGACGGTGCGTCGCGGGAGAGCAGATACTGAGCGGGAATCGGGGGCGTCGCCACGTCTGTGAATCCTAGGCTCACCCGGCGATCGGCGTGGTGCCCGGAGCGCACCCGATGTGGCAAAGCCGGGCCGGACCTGAGAAACTTGGCCGCGCAGGGGGGAGTATTCCTTCGCCGCGGTGTCGCCAGCACGTCGGCCGTCTGTCGGCCGTCCGGTTCCGCGGGCCGCTTCAGGCGGCGGAAGAGACCTCGGGCGACGATGGCCGGAGGTCTGCTCTGTGAACGTGTCGGCGCTGGAGTGGGGTATCACCCTGGCGGCGACGCTCGCCGTGTTGTTCGTCGATGTCATGGTGTTCGCCCGCCGCCCTCACGAGCCGAGTCGCCGCGAATGCCTGCTTGCGCTCAGCGTCTACGTCAGTCTCGCGGTGCTGTTCGGCTTGTGGGTGTGGCATTTCCACGGCAACCAGTTCGGTCTGGAGTTCTACGCCGGATGGCTCACCGAATACAGCCTGTCAGTGGACAACCTGTTCATCTTCATCATCATCATGGCCAGCTTCAATGTCCCCAAGGTCTACCAGCAGCAGGCCCTGTTGGTCGGGATCATTCTGGCGCTGGTGTTCCGCGGAATCTTCATCGCACTCGGAGCGGTTGCCATTCAACGGTTCTCGTGGATCTTCTATATTTTTGGTGCCTTCCTGGTCTATACGGCGGTCAAACTGGTTCGGGACACCGACCACGGGGACGAAGCCGACAACGCCGTGGTGCGGTTCGCCAGGAACCACCTGAACACCACCGATTCATGGCACGGCCTGAAGCTCTACATCAAACATGGCGGCAGGCGCCTGATGACGCCGATGTTCCTGGTGGTCGTCGCCCTGGCCACCACCGACCTGCTCTTCGCGATGGACTCGATACCGGCGATCTACGGGCTGACGCGAGAGCCTTATCTGGTGTTCACCGCCAACATTTTCGCGCTGATGGGACTGCGACAGCTGTACTTCCTCCTCGGTGACCTGCTTGACCGTCTGGTCTACCTGTCACAGGGCCTGGCGTTCATCCTGTGCTTCATCGGGATCAAACTCCTGCTACATGCCCTGCACGAGAATGACGTCCCGTTCATCAACGGTGGCCAGGGGGTCGCCGTACCGGAGATTCCGACGTTACTGAGTCTGGCGGTGATCGTGCTGACACTGTTGCTGACCATGGTGGCCAGCCTCATCAAGACCAGGATCAGCGATTCGCGCTGAGCGCGAGCTCGACCTCAGGCCCAGTTGTCGTAGCCGCCCTCCGGGCCGAGCATCCGCTCCAGCCTGCTGCGGTTCAGCTTGGCAATTTCGTTGAGCACAGCTTTGCGTTCGGTCTCGCCGTCGTTGTGCATCCGTTCGGCGATCGCGGAGATCACCGCCGGGACCGGTGACCCGTCTCTGACGTACATCACGAATTCGAAGCCGAACTTCTCGGCGTAACTCCGGGCCGACCTTTGCAGCGACCGCATCA
>JAHZJY010000282.1 GCA_022600695.1 Actinomycetes bacterium
CGATCCCCGGGATGGCCACCAGCGCAGCCTCATCGGCGGGCAGTGACTCGGCGATGGCGATCAGGGTGTTGTCGGTGAACACCACATAAGCCGGCACGCTGAGCTCCCGGGAGGTGGCCAGCCGCCAGTCCTTGAGCTGGGCCAGCAGTTCCTCGTCGATATCGACCGCACAGGTTTCGCAGCGCCGCAACATGATTGCCGGGGCGCTGGTGAGCACCGCGTTGCAGACCCGGCAGTGCGGGGTCGCCCCGCGCTGGCGGCGCGGTTTAGCCGGCCCACCGGCGGTCGGCCCGGTGCTCGCCTGCGGAGCGATGCCGTTGAGGAACCGTGACGGACGCCGGCCCTGCCGCCCGCCGGGGGCCCGGGCCAGCGCCCAGCTGAGCTCCAGATGCTTTCTGGCGCGGGTGATTCCGACGTAGAGCAGCCGGCGTTCCTCCTCGACGGCCTCGCTGTCGGGGCCCTTGGAGACCGCGTGGCTGATCGGCAGGGTGCCGTCGGCCAGTCCGACCAGGAACACCGCATCCCACTCCAGGCCCTTGGCGGCGTGCAGCGAGGCCAGCGTGACGCCCTGCACGGTGGGCGGATGCCGGGAGTCGGCCCGCACCCGCAGTTCGGCCACCAGGGCGGCCAGGTCGATCTCCGGGCGGGCCGCCACCTCCTCGTCGACGAGTTCAGCCAGGGCGGACAACGCTTCCCAGCGTTCCCGCGCTTTGACACCGGCCGGGGCTTCGGCGGTCAGGCCCAGCGGTTCGAGCAGGTTTCGCACCACCTCGGGGACTTCTCCCTCGATATCCCGATCGGCGGCGCGCTGCAGGGCCACCAGCGACTGGCGGATCTCCTGGCGGCTGAAGAACCCTTCCCCGCCGCGCACCTGGAATGGGATACCGGCGGCGGTCAGCGCTTCCTCGTACACCTCGGACTGGGCGTTGATGCGGTAGAGCACCGCGATCTCGGCGGCCGGGGTGCCCGCGGCGATGAGCGTCTTGACCGAGCGGGCGACGGCAGCGGCCTCGGCCACCTCGTCGGGGTGGTCGCGGAACGTCGGCTCCGGTCCGGGCGGGCGCTGGCCGATCAGGTGCAGCTTGCTGCCGGCCATCCGGCCGCGCGCGGCGGCGATGACCCGGTTGGCCAGCGACACCACCTCCGGGGTGGACCGGTAGTCGCGTTCCAGGCGCACGACGGTGGCCTCGGGGAAGCGCCGAGAGAAGTCCAGCAGGAACTTCGGGGTGGCCCCGGTGAACGAATAGATGGTCTGGTTGGCGTCCCCGACCACCGTCAGATCGTCACGCTCACCGAGCCAGGCGTCGAGCACCCGCTGCTGCAGGGGGGTGACGTCCTGATACTCGTCGACGACGAAACACCGGTAGCGATCCCGGAACTCCGAGGCCACCGCGGCGTCGTTCTCGATGGCGGCGGCGGTGTGCAGCAGCAGATCGTCGAAGTCCAGTAGCGCCACCCCGTCCCGGTTGGCCTTCAACGCCTCGTAGCCGGCGTAGACCGCTGCGACCTTCGCGGCATCCATCGGGATATCGCGGCCGGCCCGTGCGACCTCTGCGGCGTAGGTCTCCGGGGTGATGAGCGAGGCCTTGGCCCACTCGATCTCACCGGCGAGGTCGCGAACATCGTCGGTGCCGGCCTGCAACCGGGCCCGGTTGGCGGCCTGGGCGACGACGGCGAACTTACTGTCCAGCAGCTGCCAGCCGGTGTCGCCGACCACCCGCGGCCAGAAGTACTGCAGCTGACGCCGGGCCGCGGCGTGGAAGGTCAGCGCCTGCACCCCGCCGATATCCATCGCGCGCAGCCGGCTGCGCATCTCCCCGGCCGCCCGGGAGGTGAACGTCACGGCCAGCACCTGCCCGGCCGCGACGTGACCGTTGGCGATCAGGTGCGCGATCCGGTGGGTGATGGTGCGGGTCTTGCCGGTGCCGGCACCGGCCAGCACACACACCGGCCCACGCGCGGCCAGCACGGCCTCGCGTTGTTCGTCGTCGAGGCCGGCGAGTTGATCGGCGATCGCGGGCATGGCGTCCATCTTGGCAGCCGGCGGCGACAGTGGGATATCTTGAGGCCCTTATGACAGATCCTCAGGTCACCATGTACTCCACGGTGTGGTGCGGTTACTGCAAACGGCTCAAGACCATGATGAAGGCGGCGGGCATCACGTTCGCCGAGGTCGATATCGAGCACGACCCGGCCGCCGCCGAGTTCGTCATGACAGCCAACGGCGGTAATCAGACGGTGCCGACGCTGAGGTTCGCCGACGGTTCGGCGCTGACCAACCCGAGCATCAACGAGGTCAAGGCCAAGCTGGGGGTTTAGCGGTTCGGCCGCACCGGCCCCCGAAGCGGGCTCGTCAGGCTCCGTGATAGGCCCAGGACTCGATGATCTCCCGGGCGATGGAGATCGAGCCGGGCAACAACAGCCGCGATGTCGAGTCGCTGCTCCAGTCACCCTCCTCCAGTGCGGCACGGACCTCGGCGCGGGTGAACCAGGCGGCCTCGGCGATCTCCCCGTCGTGGAAGACGAACTCCTGCCCCGGGTCGGCGACGGCGTGGAAGCCGACCATCAGCGACCGCGGGAACGGCCACGGCTGGCTGCCCAGATAGTGCACATCGCGCACCGCCAGCCCGATCTCCTCGGCGACCTCGCGCACCACGCAGGTCTCGAAGGACTCGCCGGCCTCCACGAAACCGGCGATCAGCGAGAACAGCCGCGGCGGCCACACCGTCTGGCGGGCCAGCACCGCGCGGTCCGCCCCGTCGTGAATCAGACAGATCACCGCCGGATCGACGCGGGGGAAGTCCTCCTGCCCGGTCAGCACGTTGCGCCGCGCCCAACCCGATCGGACCGGCCGGGTCGGGGATCCGTCGGCCGGCGAAAACCGCGCACTGGCATGCCAGTTCAACAACGCCAGCGCGCCGGTGACCAACTGGGCACTGACATCGTCGAAGGGCACCCCGGACCGGCGGGGGTCGATCGCCCGGGCCGAGCCGGCCGAGCCGCCGTCCGGCGCCGCCAACGGTGCCCGCACCGCCCAGACATGACGGCCGTCGGCGATCCGGCCGAGGAACACCGCGTCCGGCGGCGGCACATCACCCAGTTCCGCAGCGGGGGCGAGCACCACGCGCTCATCGACGACCAGCACCTGATTGCGGTCGTCGACGCGCAGCAGGGCGGCCTCGGACCAGCCGGCGACGGCGGCGTCGGTATCAGTACGCAGATGGTCGGCGCGGTCGGCTCCGACCCGCGACAGCAGCGGAACGTTGCGCAGCCGGAAGCCCGACGGGTTCGTCACTCCACGTCCGCGGTGCGCATGAAGAGCAGGCGGTCCTCCCGCTCCAGGGCATCCACCGCGGGGTCGTCGAACCGAAGTAACTGTCCACCGCGCACCACGCCGAGCATCCCGGGCAGATGTCGGGGCGAGCCGCCCACCTCCTTGTCCTCGACCGGGCGCTCGGCGATCACCACCCCGGTATGCGGGGTGATCAGATCCTCGATCATCTCCACCACCGCCGGCTTGGAGGTGGCCAGGCCGAGCAGCCGACCGGCGGTCTCCGAGGACACCACCACCGAGTCGGCGCCGGACTGCAGCAGCAGGTGACGATTCTCCGCTTCCCGCACCGAGGCGATGATCTGGGCCTTGGGCGCCAGTTCCCGCGCGGTCAGGGTGACCAGCACCGAGGTCGGATCGCTGTTGGTGGCCACCACGATGGCAGCGGCGTGCTGGGCACCGGCCACCCGCAACACATCGGACCGGTTGGCGTCGCCGCGCACGGTGACCAACTCCGCCGCCTTAGCCCGTTCCAGGGCGGATTGGTCGGTGTCGACGACCACGATCTCGGCGGGAGGCACCCCGCCGGCGATCATGGCCGCCACCGCGGTGCGGCCCTTGGTGCCGTACCCGACCACGACGGTGTGGTTACGCACAGTCCTCCTCCATTTCTGGATCTTCAGTGTCTGCCGCGACGCCGTGGTCAGTGTCTCCACGGTCGTGCCGACCAGGACGATCAGGAAGGCCACCCGCAGCGGGGTGATCATCAGAACGTTCACCAGCCGGGCCCGCTCGGTAAAGGGGGCGATATCGCCGTAGCCGGTGGTCGACAGCGACACGGTGGCGTAGTAGAGGCAATCCAGCAGCGAAAGCGGTTTCCCGGTGGAGTTGCTGTAGCCATCACGGTCGAGGTAGACGATGAACACCGCGGCGAACAACGCGCCGAGGGCGTAGAGCACCCGCCGGGCGATCCGTCGTCCCGGGCTGACGAACTTGGTCGGGACGTGCAGGAACTCGACCAGTTCCGAATCGGTTTTCGCGGCGAGATTCTCGTCGATGGCGTCGAGGCGACGCCGCAGATGCCGGTCAGCCACGACGGGCCGTCACGGACTCATCCGATGCGTTTCGCCTGAGCGGATGGCAGCACACCGTCATTATGTAACCATGCCGCAGATCCCCATCGAACCCTCAGCCGAACCCGTCAGCCAGCGCCCCGCCTACCGGATGGCGGCGATGCTGCTCGGAATCGGCGCCGGGCACTTCCTGGCGCCGAAACTGTTCGACGACATCGTGCCCCCCGAGTTGCCGGGCAGCCCGCGTTTCTACACCTACGCATCGGGAGTGGCGGAGGTGGGGGTGGGTGCGATGCTGCTGGCGCCGCGCACCCGCCGGGCCGGGGCTTTGGGGGCGGTGGCGCTGTTCCTGGCGGTGTTCCCGGCCAACCTGAACATGGCCCGGATGTGGTGGAACAAACCGGGCGCCCAGAAATGGCCGATGCGGATCGCCGCGCTGGCCCGGCTGCCGATGCAGGCGCCGATGATCGCCCAGGCACTCAGGATCCGGCGCAACGCCCCCGCCCGGGCTATGCGGGGCTGATCAGCGCCGCCAGTTCGTCAGCGTCGGGCAGGCCGTCGGGGGCGACGGTGCGCCCCGACCGCACGTAGTGGAACGCCGCCCGCACCTGCGACACCGGGCAGCCGGTCAGCCCGGCCCAGGCCAGCCGGTAGACCGCCAACTGGACGGCGGCGTGTCGGCGGGCGGCGTCGTCGGCGGGCGGCTCGCCGGTCTTCCAGTCCACGATGGTGCACCCGCCGTCGGGGTCGGCGAAGACCGCATCGATGCGGCCGCGGACCATGGTGCCGCCCAGCGCCATCTCGAAGGGCACCTCCACGTCCACCGGGGTGCGCGCGGCCCACGGTGAGGCGTTGAACGCGTCCTGCAGCGCCGCCAACTGCTCGGCATCCGCGGTCTGCGGATCCCCCGCGCCGGGCAGGTCGTCAAGGTCGAACAGCCGCTCGGCGCCGTAGAAACGCTGCACCCAGTCATGGAAGGCGGTGCCCAGGATCGCCTGCGGATCCGGACGGACCGGCAGCCGCCGGCTGATGCGCCGCGCTGCGCCGTCGCGGTCGCGGTCGAGTTCGACCAGGGCGCTGACCGACAGTTGGGCCGGCAGCGCAGTCGGCGCGGGCGCGCCGGCCCGGGCCCGTTCAGCCAACAGGGCATCGACATCGGCGATCCAGCCGTGCGGATCGTCTGGGCCGGGGCCGAGACCCCCAGGCACCGGCGTCCCGGCCATCGCCTCGGCTACCAACTGGGCTCCCCGCTGGACATCGCGGCGCCGTGCACCCAGCGGGTCGACCGGCCAGATGGCCTCGACACGGTTGTCCCGCAACGGGTTCGGCTCCCCTTCTGCGGGTTCTGGTTCCCAGTGCTCGATCGCCCCGCACGGATCGCCGGCGGCGGCGGACTCCTCGATGATCCCGCGGATCTCCACCAGGAAGTCCGACGGGCCGCGCGGGGTGGCCTCGGTGGCGCCCCAGTGGTGCCCGGACAGCAGCAGGGTGTCCTCGGTACGGGTCAGCGCGACGTAGAGCAGCCGGCGCTCCTCGTCGAGCCGGCGCGCCAGCAGCTGATCGCGGTGGGAGTCGATGACATCGGAGAGCGCCTTGCGGTCGGTGACCGCCGAGGTGTCCAGCAGCGGCACCCCGTGCCGGCCGGCCCCGGCCTGATCGCCCGCCCGGTCACCGCGCAGCAGCGGGGGCAGATCCCCGGCGTCGTTGAGCCAGGTGCGCTTGGAAGCCGTTGACGGGAACACCCGCGCGCTCAGGTGCGGTACCGCCACGAGCTGCCATTCCAACCCCTTCGCGGCGTGCACCGTCAGCACCTGAACCCGCCCGGGTGCCACGCTGATCTCCGCCGGAGCGAGCCCGTTCTCCACCACCGCGGCCGCGTCGAGGTAGGCCAGCAGCCCGGCCGGGTCGGCGCCGGGCCGATCGGCGTACCGGGCCACCACGTCGGCGAGGCGGTCCAGGTGCTCTCCCCCGGTACCGGCCGCGCCGGCCGGGCGGGCGGCCCGGACCTCGGCGTCCACCCCGAGCACCCGCCGCACCTCGGCCACCAGGTCGGTCAGCGGATGGGCCAGATAGCCGCGCAGCCGGGCCAGTTCGGCCCCGGCGGCCGCGATCCGCTCATAACCCAGCGGCGAGTAATTCGCAGCCGGGCCCGGATCGGCCAGCGCGTCGGCCAGCGACGCGGTGTCGGCGGCGGCGGCAGCAGCGTCGACGATCTGTCGGGCCGACAACGCCGCCGGCCGCTGCCCGTCCAGCAGCGCCGCCCGACGCCATAACGCAGCCAGGTCACGCGCACCCAACCGCCGGCGCGGACCGGTGAGCACCTCCATGGCCGCCGTCCCCGCGGTCGGATCGATGACCAGCCGTAACATCGAGATGAGTTGCGCCACTTCGGGAATCGACAGCAAACCGGCCAGTCCCACCACCTCGACCGGGACGCCGCGGGCGGACAGTGCCGCAGCGACCGGACCGGCGTCGGCGTTACGCCGAACCAACACCGCCGCCGTCGGCGGTTCCTGCCCCGCCTCGGCCGCCGCGCCGTAGCGCTCAGCGATGTGGTCGGCGACCCAGTCCCGTTCC
>JAHZJY010000283.1 GCA_022600695.1 Actinomycetes bacterium
CGCATACTCCACAGCAGCGCCACCGCATGACCGCCGTTATCGCGGACGATGCCCTTCGGTGTGCCGGTGGTGCCGGAGGTGTACAGCACATACAGCGGATCGGTCGCGGCCACGGGCACCGGGTCCGCCGGATCCGCGGCAGCCATTAGATCGGCCCAGTCGTGGTCGCGGCCATAAATGAGGTCGCAGCGATGACGGTCGCGCTGGACGATCACACAGGCGCTGGGTTGATGGGTGGCCCGCTGCAGCGCGTGGTCGAGCATCGGCTTGTAGCCGATCACCCGGGTCGCCTCGACTCCGCAGGATGCCGAGACGATCACCGCCGGCCGGGCATCGTCGATTCGGGTGGCAAGCTCGTGGCTGGCGAACCCGCCGAACACCACCGAATGCACCGCGCCCAGGCGCGCACACGCCAGCATCGCGATGACGGCCTCGGGGATCATCGGCATATAGAGCACCACGCGGTCGCCCTTGCCGACCCCCAAGTTGCACAGAACCCCGGCAAAACGTGCTGTCTCGTCTAGTAATTCGCGGTAGCTGTAGGTGCGCCTGGAGTCGGTGACCGGTGAGTCGAAGATGAGGGCGGCCTGATCGCCGCGGTCGGGGATGTGTCGATCCAGGGCGTTGGCGCAGGTGTTGAGTTCGGCGTCGGGGAACCATCGGTAGAACGGGGGATTGTCGTCGTCCAGGATGCGCATCGGTGCCCTGGTCCATGTCACCGCTGCCGCCGCATCTGCCCAGAACGTGGCAGGGTCAGCCAGGCTGCCCCCGAAGATGTCCCGATAGTCGCCCACAGTCAGCACCGTAATCGTGATACGTCTGGCAGGCGGTCAGTCGACCTTCGCGACGACGTGCTCGGCGAACATCTCCAGGTTGCGGATCTTGGCGTCCAGCGGCTCGGTGTCGGGGCCGTTGATATAGGGGATCCGGAATCCGACGATGACGTCGGTGACACCCTTGTCCTCGAGGCGCTTCACACCGTCGACAGTGAATCCGTCGATCGAGATGACGTGGATCTGGAACGGCCTGTCCGCGGTGCCTTCCTCTTCGCGGAAACGCTGCAATTTGGCGAGCAGTTCGTCGAGGTCTTCCTCCCCGCCGCCGTGCATCCAGCCGTCGTTGCGGGCTGCCCGTCGCAGTGCCGCGTCGGCGTGCCCGCCGATCAGTATCGGCAGCGGCTCGGTGGGGGCGGGCGTCATCTTGGTCTTGGGGATGTCGTAGAACTCGCCGTGGAACTCGAAGTAGTCACCGGAACTCAGGCCCCGGATGATCTCGATGCATTCGTCCATCCGCTTTCCGCGCCTGGCGAACGGGACTCCCATCAGCTCGTAATCCTCCGGCCACGGGCTGGTTCCCACGCCCAGGCCCACCCGGTTACCGATCAGAGCGGCCAGTGAACTCGCCTGCTTGGCCACCAAGGCCGGCGGGCGGATCGGTAACTTCAGCACGAAGAAGTTGAAGTGCAGTTTCGTGGTCACCGCACCGAGTGCCGCGGTGATGATGAAGGTCTCGATGAACGGCTTGCCGTCGAGGAACTCACGATTTCCGTCAGGCGTGTACGGGTATTTCGCGTCGGACTCGAACGGGTAGGCGATGCTGTCCGGAATCGTCATGGCGTGATAGCCGGCGGCTTCGGCGGCCTTGGCCAACGGGATGTAGTAGCTGGGATCGGTCATGGCTTCGGCGTAGGTGAATCTCACCAGCCGATAGTAGAACGCGTTCTAGTTCGCGTTCACCGTTTGGCCTCGTCCGTCACCACCCCTGACCAGGTGGCCTCGGCGCCGGAATGGCCGATCCGCAACACCTGGACCGTCGCGGCCAGCGATGCCGCCAAGACGAACACCGCGACCATCGCCGACAGCGCTCTCGGCAGCGCCTTACCGCGGGTGATCAGGACGTGGCTGATCACCAGCAGGACCGCGGCTACCAGCAGGGCCAGCGCGAAATAGATCATCGTCTTGCCCAGATGTTCATGGGTTTCCAGGGCGGCCGAACCGCCGACCTTGTGTTCCAGCCATTCGCCGGCCTCGGTGGTGATCGGTGTGAGGACCGCGGTGGTTCCGGCGAGCGCCAGCACCAGCCAGACGAGGCGTTGCCGGGCGGCGGGCCACACCGCGCACAGGATCGCCAGAATCGCGGTGAGCGGCGCCAGCACCACGATGAAGTGAACGAGCAGCGGGTGGGCCGGCAGACCGTTGAACGTCGACATTGGGCGAATCCTACAATCGCGCCGGCTGACAGACTCTGATCATGGCAACCTGGCTGACCCGCAATGTTCGGGTGCTCTCGGCGGTGTCGTTCTTACAGGACACCGCCAGTGAGTTGCTCTACCCGCTGCTGCCGATCTACCTCACGACCGTCCTCGGCGCCCCACCCGCGGTCGTGGGGGCGATCGAGGGCGCGGCCGAAGGCGCCGCGTCATTGACCAAGGTCGCCGTCGGCCCTGTCGGTGATCGGTTCGCCAGACGTCCGCTCATCGCGACCGGATACGGGATGGCGGCGCTGGGAAAGGTGATCGTCGCCATCGCCGGAGCCTGGCCGGGGGTGTTAACCGGTCGGGTCGTCGACCGACTCGGTAAGGGGTTGCGCGGCGTTCCGCGTGATGCGCTTCTGGTCGAGGGGATCGACGCCGGTTCGCGCGGAAAGGTTTTCGGCTTCCACCGGGCTATGGACACCCTCGGCGCGGTGGTCGGACCGCTGATCGGGCTGGTGGGCTACGAACTGCTGGATCAGCAGATAGCGCCGCTGCTCTATATCGCGATCATCCCGGCGGTGCTGTCGGTTGTGCTGATCCTTCTGGTCCGCGAGAAGCCGCGACAGTTGCCGGACGGCCCTCGCCGACCGGTCCTGAGTGGGATGCGTGAGCTGCCCCGCCGGTACTGGCGGGTGACGGCGGTGGTTGTCGGCTTCGGTCTGGTGAACTTCCCGGATGCATTATTGCTGTTGCGGCTCAACGAGATCGGCTTCGGAGTTGTTGAAGTCATCCTGGCCTACGTGACCTACAACCTGGTCTATGCCCTGGCCAGTTTTCCGGCGGGTCTGCTGGCCGACCGGGTGCCGCGCTCGGCAGTGTTCGGGATCGGACTGGTGTTCTTCGCCGTTGGCTATATCGGGCTGGGGCTGACCACCGACCCCGTTCTGGCCTGGGTGCTGATCGGCTTCTACGGGCTGTTCACGGCATGCACCGAGGGGGTCGGTAAGGCGTGGGCATCCTCGCTGGTGGGCGCCGACCGGCAGGCCACCGCGCAGGGCGTGTTCCAGGGTGGCAGCGGACTGGCGATCCTGAT
The DNA here is from genome assembly GCA_022600695.1 of Actinomycetes bacterium. Taxonomy (GTDB): domain Bacteria; phylum Actinomycetota; class Actinomycetes; order Mycobacteriales; family Mycobacteriaceae; genus Mycobacterium. Next base: position 3,288 of record JAHZJY010000283.1, read on the forward strand.
TGCCGGGGTGTGGGCCGGTCTGCTCTGGGGTGCGGACGGGCGACTGCCGTTGCTGATCTCCGGACTGGTCGGTGGGTGCTTCGCGGTGCTGTTGCTCGGCCGGTGGGCCCTTCGGGCGGCTCGTTAGGCTCGGCGGTATGCGTTCGATCCACGTCATCGGCATCGGAGTCGGCGATCCCGATCAGGTGACCACCCAGGCGATCCGGGCGCTCAATGACACCCGGGTGTTCTTCGCGACGGACAAACGCGAGGCCACCGCTGATCTGGTGGCGCTGCGTCGGGAGGTCTGCCGGCGTTTCATCGCCCGGCCGGACTACCGATTCGTGGAACTGCCCGATCCCGTTCGCGCCGCCGGAGGTGAGTACACCCGCGCTGTCGCAGACTGGCATGCCAGCCGGGCGCGTCTGTGGGCCGCGGCGATCGAGACGGAACTCGCTCCCGGAGAGGCCGGAGCCTTCCTGGCATGGGGTGATCCGTCGCTGTATGACAGCACATTGCGAATCCTCGATGAGGTCGCCCGCCATGTCGAGTTGCAGTACGACGTGATCCCCGGTGTCACCGCTATGCAGACCCTGACGGCGCGGCATCGCATCACGCTCAACGAGATCGGTGAGCCGGTCCTCATCACCACCGGACGGAAACTGCGCTCGCAGGGTCTGTCGGGCTCGGCAGTGGTCATGCTCGACGGGGACTGCGCGTTCCTTGATTGTCCACCCGAGACCAGAATCTGGTGGGGCGCCTACCTGGGCACCCCGGACGAGATTCTGGTGGCGGGCACCGTCGGGGACGTGGGCGGTCGCATTGCCGGACTGCGGGCTGAAGCCCGAACACGGCACGGCTGGATCATGGACACCTACCTGCTGCGTGCGTGAAATGATGAGCGGATGAGCTTTCTGATCCGGGTCGCGATCACCGGGTTGGCGCTGTGGGTTGTCACGCTGCTGGTGCCGGGCGTCACCTTCGTTGGTGGCGACACCGCAGTTCAGAAGATCGGCATCGTTCTCGTCGTGGCGGCCATCTTTGGACTGGTCAACGCCGTCATCAAGCCGATCGTCGCATTGGTGTCCATTCCGCTGTACATCCTCACGCTCGGTTTGTTCCACGTCGTGGTGAACGCACTCATGTTGTGGATAACCGCCTGGATCACCGAGCACACCACTCACTGGGGCCTGCAGATCGACCACTTCTGGTGGACCGCGATCTGGGCGGCGATCCTGCTGTCGATCGTCGGGTGGGTCTTCTCCATGCCGATGCGCAGCGCGGGACGCACCATCGGCGGATAGTCGACTTCGGATCGTTAGCCTGAAGGAATGCCGGAACTCCCCGAGGTGGAGGCGCTCGCCGAGCATCTGCGCCGGCATGCCGTCGGCGGCACGGTTGAGCGGGTCGATATCGCGTCGCTGTCGGTATGCAAGACCTTCGACCCGCCGACGACCGTTCTGCATGGCCACACCGTCACCGCCGCGGAGCGCTGGGGCAAATACCTCGGGATACGGGTCGGCGATCTGTACCTGATCACCCATCTGTCGCGGGCCGGCTGGCTGCGCTGGTCGGACTCGCTCAACCCGGTGCCGCCGCGACCGGGGAAGGGGCCCATCGCGCTGCGGGTGCGCCTCAGGTCGGGCCGGGGATTCGACCTGACCGAGGCCGGCACCCAGAAACGCCTGGCGGTGTGGGTGGTCGACAACCCTGCCGCGATCCCGGGCATCGCCGGGCTCGGCCCGGACGCTTTGAGCATCAGCGTCGGGGATCTGGGACAGCTGCTCTCCGGTAACAACGGCCGGATCAAGACCGTTCTCACCGACCAGAAAGTGATCGCCGGGATCGGAAACGCCTATAGCGATGAGATCCTGCATGCCGCCCGGCTGTCTCCGTTCGCGACGGCATCCAAACTCACCGAGGCTCAGCTGCCGGTACTGCATGGCGCCATGGTGCGCGTGCTCGGCGACGCCGTCGCACGGTCGGTTGGCCAGCAGGCCGCAACCCTGAAGGGGGAGAAGCGTGCCGGGCTTGCCGTGCACGGCCGGGTCGGCCTGCCCTGCCCGGTGTGCGGCGATACGGTCCGGGAAGTATCGTTCGCGGACAAAGCTTTCCAGTACTGTCCCGGCTGTCAGACCGGTGGCAAGGTGCTGGCCGACCGGCGGATGTCGAGGTTGCTCAAATGAATCAAACGATGAGACAGAAGATCCTCATCACCGGCGCGAGTTCCGGTCTCGGTGCGGGCATGGCCCGTACCTTCGCCGCGATGGGTCGCGATCTGGCGCTGTGCGCCCGGCGGCTGGACCGGTTGGAGGAGTTGAAAGCGGAAATCAACCTGCGCCACCCGGATGTCACGGTCGCCGTTGCCGAACTCGACGTCAACGACCACCAACGGGTGCCGGAGGTGTTTACGGCGCTGGCCGGTGAGATCGGGGGCGTGGATTGTGTCATCGTCAACGCCGGGATCGGCAAGGGTGCCCCGTTGGGGAGCGGCAAGCTGTGGGCGAATAAGGCCACCATCGAGACCAATCTCGTTGCAGCGTTGGTGCAGATCGAGACTGCGCTGGAGATGTTCACCAAACAGGGCTATGGACATCTGGTGTTGATCTCCAGCGTGCTCGGCAACAAAGGGGTTGCCGGGGTGAAGGCCGCCTACGCCGCCAGTAAGGCAGGGGTTTCCTCGCTCGGGGAATCGCTGCGAGCCGAATACGCCTCCGGCCCCATCAAGGTGACCGTTCTGGAGCCCGGATACATCGAGTCGGAGATGACGGCGCAATCGGCCAGCACCATGCTGATGGTCGACAACCAGACGGGCGTGGCAAAGATGGTAGGCGTTATCGAGAAGGAGCGGGGCCGGGCTATCGTGCCGGGCTGGCCGTGGATTCCGTTGGTGGCCCTGTTCAGGGCGTTACCACCCAGGTTCACCAAACGGTTCGCATGATGCCGCCCGTCGGCACACACTGGGAGCAGGCGGCGACAGCGCCGGGTGGGATGACGTCGTAAGGGGTACTGCCATGAGGTGTAGCGAAGCAATGAGACTGGCGATGATCGCGGTGTTCGGGGCGGGTGTGCTGGCTGCGGCCGGTCCTGCCGCCGCCAACCCATCGGATTGCGTCAACCCGGACGGAACCGCATGCGCGGTGGTTGATTCCGACGGCGCGACCGGGTCCATTCCGGGCGGCCCATCCGGTACGGCTGGTCCGGACGTCGTCCAGGGTGCGATCCCGGGCGGTCCCAGCGGGCAGGTCACTCCGGGTGAGGTCAGCGGCTGTATTCCCGGGATCGGGTGCCTGGACGTGCCCCGCTGACGGTCCCTTCTTCCGCGCGAGCAGACACGAACTCGCACCGGAAAGGGTCATTTTGTGCGAGTTTGCGTCTGTTCACGGAGAGGCTAACCCGTGCGGCCGCGTTCCTGCCGGTAGCGCCTGACCAGTTCGTCGGTGGATGAATCGGACTGCCGTGCCGGCGAGGCGTCCTCGGTTATCACCGGCAGCAGTGCCTTGGCCTGTGCCTTCCCTAGTTCCACACCCCACTGGTCGAATGAGTCGATGCCCCAGATGACGCCCTCGGTGAAGACCTGATGCTCATAGAGTGCGATCAATTGGCCCAGCACCGACGGTGTCAGTCGGTTCGCCAGGATCGACGTCGTCGGTTTGTTGCCCGGCATCACCTTGTGCGGCACCACGCTCGGAGGTGTCCCTTCGGCGGCGATCTCCTCGGCGGTCTTACCGAACGCGAGCACCTGGGTTTGGGCGAAGAAGTTGCTCATCAGCAGGTCGTGCATGGATCCGCTGCCGTCGGCGGTGGGCAGGTCGTCGACTGGCTGGGAAAACCCGATGAAGTCGGCCGGGACCAACCGGGTGCCCTGGTGTAGCAGTTGGTAGAACGCGTGCTGGCCGTTGGTGCCCGGCTCACCCCAGAAGATCTCGCCGGTCGGAGTGCTGACCGGGGTGCCGTCTGCGCGGACGGATTTGCCGTTGGACTCCATGGTCAGCTGCTGCAGGTATGCCGCGAACCGGGCCATATCGTTCGAATAGGGAAGTACCGCCCTCGTTTCGGCGCCGAAGAAATTGGAGTACCACAACCCGATCAGGCCGAGTAGAACCGGCGCATTGGACTCCAGTGGCGCGGTGGCGAAATGGGCGTCCACAAGGTGGAATCCGGACAGGAAGTCGGCGAATGCCACCCGGCCGATCACCGCCATGAGCGACAGCCCGATCGCGGAATCCACCGAGTAGCGGCCCCCAACCCAGTCCCAGAACCCGAACATGTTCGCCGAGTCGATTCCGAACGCCTCAACCAGTTTCTTGTTGGTCGAGACCGCCACGAAATGTTGGGAAACCGCCTCATCGCCGAGTGTGTCGGTGAGCCAGCGCCGGGCGGCTGTGGCGTTGGTCAGCGTCTCCAGAGTGGTGAAAGTCTTGGAGGCGATGATGAAAAGCGTTGTCGCCGGGTCCAGCCCGTCAAGTTTGGCCACCAGGTCGGCGGGATCGACGTTGGAGACGAAGCGCGCCGAGATACCGGCATCGGCGTAGTGGCGTAGAGCCTGATAAGCCATCGCGGGACCGAGATCGGAGCCGCCGATGCCGATATTGACCACTGTGGTGATCTGCTTCCCGGTTGCCCCGGTCCACCGGCCATCGCGCAGCCGGTCGGTGAAGTCGCCCATGGCGTCGAGGACGGCGTGGACGTCGGCCACCGCGTCCTGGCCGTCGACCTCGAGCGCTGCATCCCGGGGCAGTCGCAGCGCGGTGTGCAGTACCGCGCGGTCCTCGGAGGTGTTGACGTGCTCACCGGCGAGCATCGCGTCACGGCGCTGTTCAAGGTCCGCTGCGCGGGCCAGCGACACCAGCAGCGTCATGGTCTGTCGGGTCACCCGATGCTTGCTGTAGTCGATGTAGAGATCACCGACGCTCAGCGTCAGGTCGCGACCGCGATCGGGGTCCTCGGCGAAGAGCTCGCGCAGGGTGGCGGTGGCGATCCGGTCGTGATGGCGGCCCAGCTCCGCCCATTCTGCGCTGGCGGAAATGTCAACACTCATTCCCCAGACCCTAGTGCGACGGGCCCG
>JAHZJY010000284.1 GCA_022600695.1 Actinomycetes bacterium
CGGCTGTATCAACACGGTGGTGCGCTGTCTGATCGCACGATCGGCGACCTCTGCCGGTGTTCCGGCGGAAATGACGTCACGCCGATAGGCGTCCTGGTCGGTGAGGAATAACCGGGAGTCCGAGCGCATCAGGTCGTCGTCGCCCACCAGGAAGACCTCCCCGGTGCGGCCCATTCCGGCCTGCTCCCATTCGCGGTTGTCGGTCACCAGTGCGGTGATGCCGGATGCCGGGTACTCGATCGCCATCACGCCGCTGGCGCGACCGGGCGGGCCGATGGGAACCAGCATCCATGCGGTGGGCTGGCCGGCAGGCAGGTACTCCGCGAAGTCGGTGATGTCGACATAGCCGATGTCATTGGTGGCCATTGTCGCGCGGAACGCATCGGGCAGGTTGCCTTCACCCCGATACGGTCCGGTGAGAACGTTGGTCCCGAGTTCGACTCCTTTGCGGGCGGTGTAAACGACGTCTCCGGTGGCGTTGATCAAGAAGACGTCCCGAAACCCTGTCTGGGTGATCAGCTCCCGGAAGTAGCCGTTGAAACGCGCGTTGGCGGCGGACCACTCGCTGCCGTCACCGGCGTCATCGTTCTGGAGAGCCTTGTCCCGGTCCCGATCCGGGTACGGCACAGTGTAGTTGGCCTGCAGGTAGCGGGCAGCGTTGGACGTGGGCAGCAGAGCGCTGACGTCGAGGCGGGTGTCCTCAACATCGGCGAATCGTCTCTTGTAGTAATCGACGATCGACTGGTCCTGGTCGGCGGTGATGGTGGCGTCGGCGAGGTCGTCGAATCCCGTGTCGAACGCCCGCAGCGCGCCGGTCACCGTCGTGTCCCGGGAGAACATCACCAGCGAACCGGAGATGTTTTGCAATCCCAGTTCGAGCACCTGGGTCTGGGCCTGACGGATCACGGTGAGCCGCTCGAAGACCTCGGCTCGCAGCGAACTGCGGCCGGACTGGAATCCGATCCCGCCGGCGATAGCGATGGCCAGAGTGGTCATCGCCAGCATCATCAGCATCAGTTTGGACTGGATGCTCACCCGCTCCAGCAGACTGCGTTTGGCCCGCCGCCGCCGCAATCGTTCGGCGAGGCCGGACCGTGCTTCCGGCGCAGGCGCGTCTTCGGCTTTATCGGGCGGTGCCGACATCACGGTCCTTTCGGTTGGCCTCCGCGAGGGTAACGCGTCGCAGGCTGAGGACCGCGGATATCTGTAGCGCTTCGGCGGGTGGCCGTAACTGCCGCCCGGGGATGCTCAGCGGACGGCGAGGATCAGCCAGCCGTGCGGGGGAACCACTGTCTGGTTGACCAACTGTGGCGGCGGTGCCCCGGAACCGGCGATGATCTCGGCCGCCCCGCCCGCCAGCTGTTCGACCGGCAGCGTCATCGGAGCGTCGTCGATATTGAGCGCAACGACCAGCGCGTCGTCGCCGCGGCGACTCACATACGTGTATCCCCGGTTTTCCAGGTGCAGCGTCCGGCTCCGGGCCTCATGCAGCCAGGAATGACGGCGGCGCAGCCCGATCAGGTAGCGGTGCAGGGCCAGGGTGTCGCCCCCGGCGGCATCAAGATCGGTCGGTGACGCGGTGAATTCGGGCCGCACGGCGTCGTCCCCGCCGACCCGTTCCTCCTTGACACCCCGGTAACCCAGCTCGTCTCCGGCGTAGACGGTGGGGACCCCGCCGAGGGTGAACAACAGAACCAGGGCATGAGCGATATGTTCGGCGCGAGCCAGCATGCTGGCTATCCGGGTGACGTCGTGATTTCCGACGAACGTCAGCGGGACGAACGTGTCCAGAAATCCGTTGTGGCGCGCCAGCGCCCAGTCGAGTTCGTGGAAATTGCCGTCATTGAGGCTGCTCCAGATCGCCTTCCACAGCTCGTATTGAGTCACCGAGTCGACGCCGGAACGCTGGACGAAGGCGCCGTAATCGCCGTGGATGACCTCAGCGACCACCCAGCAGTCGGGATGGGCGCGACGGACCCGGGGGAGCACCTGCGCCCAGAATGACTCGGGGACCGCGTAGGCGGCGTCCAGGCGCCAGCCGTCGGCACCGCGGCCGAGCCAGTGCGACATCACCTCGACGGTGTAGTCGACGACGGCGGGGTTGTTGTGGTTGAGCGTGACCAGCTCGCGATGGCCCTCGAAGGTGTTCAGGTGGCCGGGCCGTCCACGGAACCAGGTCAGGGCCTGGGGATCGTTGCGCTCGACGGCGTCCCGATACCGCGGGAAGTCGGTGCCGACGTGGTTGAACACCCCGTCGAGCAGAATCCGGAGGCCGCGCCGGTGCGCCTCCTCGACAAGTCGGTCGAAGTCGGCGTCGTCACCGAGGCGGGGGTCGATCCGGTAGTGGTCGGTGGTGTCGTAGCCGTGGGTGCGGGAGGCGAAGACCGGCCCGAGCGCGATACCGGAGGCTCCCAGCGTGATGGCATGATCCAGCCAGTCGACCAGCCGGGTCAGCCGATGCTCGGCGGGGCCGGGCCGTTCCGCGGCCGGGAAGGAGCCGACGAATCCCAGCGGGTAGACCTGCCACCAGATCGCGTGGCGCACCCAGTCCGGCACGGTTGGCACTCTACGCAGAGCGGCAGCGCGATGGACGCGATGGACGCGATGGACACCGTCATCGGCACCGTGTTCTAGTTCAGGGGTGTTGGAGTTCACCGCCGAGGACTGGTCGGCCGAGGACATCGATCGGATGCGCGGGATCTACCAGCCGCTCGCGGAGTCGGTGCGCGAACTGGTGGACGCGACCATCCGCAGCCAGGCGGACGCCGAAACCGTCGCGGAGGTGACACGCGATATCGACGCGGCCGTGGCCCGGCTGCGGGAGCGTCAGATCGCGGGCTCATTCGGGGTCCGGTCCACGACGGCGGGGGAGAGCATCGGGTGGGGTAACGCCGTCGTCGGGATTCGCAATGCCCTGGCCCCACCGGTGCTCACCCGGCGTGACGAATCCGGCCGGGTGCGGGCGGACTTCCATCTCGGCGCCGCCTATGAGGGCCCGCCCGGCCATGTGCACGGCGGGGTGTCGGCGCTGATCCTTGATCACCTGCTGGGCGAGGCCGCCAGCCCGGACCGCACACCGCGGTTCACCGGGAGCATCACGATGCGCTATCTGCGGGCCACCCGGCTGGGCCCGCTGTATGTCGAGGCGACTCGCACCCGCACCGAGGGGGTCAAGACCTACTGCACGGGTCACATCGCCGACGCCGACGGGGCGACGGTGGAGGCCGAGGGCGTGTTCATCACGCCACGGTGGCTGCGGGACTAGGTGCGGGTCAGGCGGGACCGGGAGGCAGAAGTGGAGAAGGTGATCGTTGCGCTTCGGAAGGCAGTGGCCGGTGATGATTGGACTGCCCGGCTGTGCGGTCCGCTGGCTGCCGGACTGCTGGACCTCGATCTGCCCGGGGTGACGGTCAATGTGCGCGACGCTCCGGTGCGCGACTCGCTGATGACGCTGACCACCCTGGATCCGCCGGTGCAGGCCGTGGTGAGTCTGTGGACCGAGCAGCACTACGGGGCGACGGTACGCTCGGCACTCGGGTTGCTTGAGGGCGAAGCCGACGCGGTGGCCGCCTATCTGGTCTGTGAGTCGACGCCCCTGCCGCCACCGGTATCGGAGCCCGGCGAACGGGTGCCCGGCCTGGCCAATATCGCCCTGCTGCGCCGGCCTGCGGCGATGGATGAGGCGACCTGGGTCACCCGCTGGCAGCGTGACCACACCCCGGTGGCCGTCGCCACCCAGTCAACCTTCGGTTACGTCCAGAACTATGTGGTCCGGCCGCTGACCCCCGATGCGCCGCCGGTGTCGGCGATCGTGGAGGAACTGTTCCCGATCGACGCCGTGCACAGTCTGCATGCCTTCTTCGGCGCGGCCGACGACGCGGACCTGGCCGACCGGATGGGCCGGATGATCGCCAGCACTGCGGCGTTCGGCGCCAACGAGAACATCGACACCGTCCCCACCGGGCGGTACGTGTTCCGGAGCCCGTTCGGACACCGGTGACGGATTGGGGCCACGAACGCCCCTAGGCTGACGCAGGTGACGCTGACCATCTCTGACGACAACCGCATCCGCACACTGACCCTCAACCGTCCGGACGCCCTCAACGCCTTCAACGAGGCCCTGTACGACGCCACCGCGGAGGCGTTGAATGCCGCCGCCGAGGACGCGGGTGTCGCCGTGGTGGTGATCACCGGCGCGGGTCGGGCCTTCAGTGCCGGCCAGGACCTTGCCGAGATGCAGGCCCGAATCATCGATCCGGCGTTCTCGCCGGGCAGACACGGATTTCCCGGGCTGATCGACGCGCTGAGCCGATTTCCGAAACCGCTCATCTGCGCCATCAACGGGGTCGGCGTGGGTCTCGGCGCCACCATCGTCGGATTCGCCGACCTGGTCTTCATGGCGGCTACCGCCCGGCTGAAGTGCCCGTTCACCAGCCTCGGGGTGGCGCCGGAGGCGGCATCCTCGTATCTGCTGCCGCACCTGATCGGCCGGCAGAACGCCGCCTGGCTGCTGATGTCCTCGGAGTGGATCGGCGCGGCGGAGGCGCTCCGGATGGGGTTGGTCTGGAAGGTTTGCGAGCCCGATGAGCTTCGCGCGGAAGTTCGGCGGCACGCCGAAATCCTTGCCGGCAAACCTATTTCAAGCTTGGTGGCGGTCAAGCAGAGCGTCGCCGAACCCTCTCGGGCCGGGATCGCGGCGGCGCGGGCCCGCGAGGACGGTTATTTCGCCGAATTGATGGGCACCGGGGCCAATGCCGATGCGTTGGCCGAGTTCAACCGGCCCGGCTGACGGCGCAGACTCTCGACTGCTCGTCGCGGGCCGCGTCGACGATCACCTTGACATTGCGCAGGCACCGTCCGCAGTCCAGGCCCGCGCCGCAGGCGCGGGCGACCTGCTTGGACGTCGAGGCGCCACGGGCGATCGCCTCGCTCACCATCTTGCAGGTGGCGCCGGCGCACAGGCACACGTACATCCAATCCCCTTCGATCGTGGTCGATGTAGGCCAGACTAACCTTACTAAGGTAATCCTGCCATGGCCACCATGCGGCGCACGTTACAGTGAAGGCCGAACACCGAACGAGGAGCCGATATGCAGGGTGACCCCGATGTGCTGCGACTGCTCAACGAGCAGCTGACCAGCGAATTGACCGCGATCAACCAGTACTTCCTGCACTCCAAGATGCAGGAGAGCTGGGGCTTTACCGAAATCGCCAAGCACACCCGGGCCGAGTCTTTCGAGGAGATGGTCCACGCGGAGCGGATCACCGATCGGATCCTGCTCCTCGACGGGTTGCCGAACTATCAGCGCATTGGATCGCTGCGGATCGGCCAGACTCTGCGTGAGCAGTTCGACAGCGATCTCGCGATTGAGCATGAGGTGCTGGCTCGGCTGAAACCCGGCATCGCGATGTGTCGGGAGAAGCACGACAGCACCAGCGCCATCCTGTTCGAGGAAATCCTGGCGGATGAGGAAAAGCACATCGACTACCTCGAAACCCAGCTTCAGCTGATGGACAAGCTCGGCGAGGAGCTGTACTGCGCGCAGTGCGTGTCCCGCCCACCGTCCTGAGGCGGGCACGGCGGCCGGTCCGGCAATTACCATCGGGTGATGAGCCGAATCGGAGACTTCGCCGACGATGACGCGGCCGGCTGGATCGCGCTGTCGCCGAGAATCGGCACGGCGATGGCGCAGTTCAGTGCGGCGGTCTACAACCTCAATCGGCTGCCCGTCCGGGTCCGGGAGATCGCCCGCATCGTGATGGCCCATGACAACGAATGCGTCGTCTGTATCAATACTCGCGACGCTGACGGTCCCGCGGCCGGGGTCGACGAGGACCTCTACGCACATGCCGCAGACTGGCGCACCTGGCCGGGATACTCCGAGCAGGAACGCACGGCCGCGGAGTTCGCCCATCGGTTCGCCACCGGACACAGCGAGCTCCGTGACGACGAGGAGTTCTGGCAACGCTGTCGGGAACACTTCGACGACGAGTTGCTGGCCGATCTGACCCTGTCCTGCGCGATGTGGCTGGGTATGGGCCGGATGTTGCGCACCCTCGACATCGGGCAGGCGTGCAGGATCACCCTCCCGAGCCGTCGGTGACCACGGTGGCAGAGGCTCCGGACCGCGGAATCGTCATCGGGACGATCGTCAATCCGGCCGGGCTGACCCTGGCCAAAGTGGTTCCCGCCGATGCCGTGGAGCGGTTCGCCGATCCGGGGCTGGGGGCGAGCCCCACCTGGCACGGCTTCGCCATCGACCGCACCGGGATCGCCTTCACCGACGCGATCAGCGTGGTGGGTGATGAACGGCTGCGCATCGACCGACAGGCGATGCGGGCTATCGGCGACGGACTGGCCTGGGGGCCGGCCTCGTTCTTCGATCAGGACGGTAACCCGGTGCCCACCTGCACCCGGGGAACGCTGGGGCGCATCGAGTCCCGGCTCAAGGAGGCGGGCTTGCGGGCTCTGGTCGGCCACGAAATCGAGTTCCTGCTGGTCGATCCGTCCGGCAACCGACTGCCCGGACAGTTGTGGGCGCAGTACGGACTGGCCGGTGTGCTCGAGCACGAGAGCTTCGTCCGGGATGTCATGGCGGCGATGGCCGCCGCCGGAGTGGCGGTCGAGCAATTCCATCCGGAGTACGGGGTCAACCAGTTCGAGATGTCACTGGCGCCTGCGTCACCGGTCGCGGCGGCAGATCAGCTGGTGCTGGCCCGGATCGTCATCGCCCGGGTGGCGCGCGACCACGGGATGCGGGTGAGCCTGTCGCCGGTGCCGTTTGCCGGGAGTGTGGGCTCAGGGGCGCATCAGCATGTTTCACTGCTGACGCAACGCGCTCCGCTCTTCTCCGGTGGGCGCGGCCCGCGAGGGCTTACGCCCGAGGGCGCGGCGGCGATCGGCGGGGTCATCTCGGGCCTGGTGGAGGCACAACTGATCTTCGCCGGATCGATTGTCTCCGGGCTGCGGATGCGACCCGGTAATTGGGCAGGCGCCTACGTCTGCTGGGGTACCGAGAACCGCGAGGCGGCGGTGCGGTTCCTGCCTGAGTCGCACGGAAACCCGCGCGGCGCCAATATCGAGGTTAAGGTCGTCGACCCATCGGCCAATCCGTACCTCGCCAGCGCGGCCATCCTGGGGTTGGCACTCGACGGAATCGAACGCGGAGCCACGCTGCCGCCGGAGATCCGAGTGGATCCCCAGACCCTGCCGCAGGCCGATCGGGACGCGGCCGGGGCCTCGCAACTGTCGCATGATCAGGCCGATGCCGTTGCCGCGCTGGATGGTTCGCATCGGCTCCGAGTCATCCTGGGAGATCCGGTCGTTGACGCGCTGGTCGCGGTGCGCCGATTCGAGCTGCAGCGCTACGCCGAATTGTCCGCCGAGGACTCAACGGACAAATTCCGGATGGCCTGGAGCCTGTGACGGTTCGACCCGTGCTCGACGAGCACATCGGCGCGCTCAGGCTCGTCGATAACCACATGCACGGGTTCTGGCTCTCCGAGACCGACCGGTCACGCTTCGAGAACGGTCTCAACGAGGCCAACACCGAACCTTTGGCCGAGTTCGACTCCGGCTTCGACACCCAACTCGGTTTCGCGGTGCGCGCCCAGTGTGCACCGCTGCTGGAACTGCCGCCGCACGCCCCGCCGGGGGCCTATTGGGAACGGCGCGCCACCCGCTCCGAGCTGGAACTGGCCCGGCTGTTCCTGCCCGCCGCGGCTGTGAGCGACTGGCTGGTGGACACCGGCCTGCCGGGTGTCGCCGGTCTGACGGAGATCACCGAGTCCTCCGGCGGCGCGGCCCATGAGATCGTGCGACTTGAGCAGGTCGCCGAACAGGCCGCGGCGGCACCCGGTGACTATGCCGGCAACTTCCGGGAGATCCTCTGGCGCAGAGGTGCTTCAGCCATCGCGACCAAGACGGTATTGGCCTACCGGGATGGATTCGATGGCGATCTGTCCACGCCGACGCGCCGGGAGGTGAACGGTGCGGCGCAACGCTGGCGCGACGACGGTGCGGTCCGGCTGACCGACCGGGTGTTACTGCGTTTCGGCCTCCATGAGGCCCTTCGGCTCGGCAAACCCCTGCAGTTCCACGTCGGACTGGGCGACCGGGACTGCGATCTGCACCGTACCAACCCGATGTATCTGCTCGACTTGCTCAGGGAATCCGGGGACACCCCGGTCGTTCTGCTGCACTGCTACCCGTACGAGCGGGAAGCCGGTTACCTGGCGCAGGCCTTCAACCACGTCCACCTGGACATCGGGCTCAGCGTCAATCATCTCGGTGCCCGGGCAGCGGCGTTCATCGGCCGCAGCCTCGAGTTGGCGCCGTTCCGCAAGATCCTCTACTCCTCCGACGCTTTCGGCCCGCCGGAACTGCACTACGTCGGCTCCCGACTGTGGCGCGACGGGATCGCGGAGGTGCTCAGCGGTTTCGTCGATCGCGCGCAGTGGTCGGTCGCCGACGCGGTTCGGGTGGCCGGGCTGATCGGCCGCGATAACGCCGCAAGGCTCTACCGACTTCCGTCGTGAGGTCTCAGACCAGCCCGGTGGCGTCGAACATCCAGCTCATGTCCCCTTGTGCGAGTTGTTCCATCCAGTCGGACGGGGCATGGTTGGCGAGTCCACCGAAATCCCAGTAGTCCTTCCACAGCGTGATCCTGGAGTCGATCACCTTGTGCACCGTCACGAACTGCAGGACCGCGCTCTCGCCGGTCGCCCAGTTCCACGTTTCGGAGTGCTCGTACATCACGTCCACGCCATTGCTGACGAGCATTCCGTCGTGGTTGCGGTAACCGGCAAGGGTGTCCAGGCCCAGCTTCAGGCGCTTGACGATGTCGTCGGGGCCCCGCGCCGCGGCCACCGAACCGACCGGCATGTCGACGTAGATGCAGTCCTCGGCGAGGAACGTCTTCACCGCCTCCCAGTCACGATCAGACAGAGCCTGCCACATCCCCAGGACGGTGGCGTCGATGTCAGCAGGCATGGGCGGGGACCTCCGTGTGCTGACCGGCCCGCAGGAAACTTCCGGTCCGCTCGGCGCCCAGGACCGCGGTGGGAATGCCGTCCCGCACGACTGCCCGGCCGCCGATCAGCACAAGCTCGACGGTCTCATCGTTACGGTTCACCATCCGCGGCAGGTTGGCGTACTGGGGGACAGGGGATTCCGCGTAGTCCTCGAGACGCTGGTCGAGGCACCGCGGATCGATCATCACCAGATCGGCGCGGTCACCGACCCGCAGATGCCCGGCGTCGACGCCGTACCAGTCGGCCAGCTCGCCGGTGAGCCGGTGCACCGCCCGCTCGACCGTCATGAACGGCTCGCCGCGCAGTTCGGCGTCGCGGACGTGGCGTAGCAGCCGCAGACCGAAGTTGTAGAACGCCATGTTGCGCAGGTGCGCACCGGCGTCGGAGAAACCCATCTGAACACCGTCATCGCGGGCCAGTTTCCGCAGCACGTCGGGGCGGTGGTTGGAGATCGTGGTCCGCCAGCGCAGTTTCCGGCCGTGTTCGACGACCAGGTCCAGAAACGCATCGACGGGGTGCAGGTCACCGCGGTCGACTCCGACCTGCCCGAAAGACTTGCCGATCACCGATTCGTCGGGGCACTCGACGATCTCGGCATCGAAGAAATCGCGATGCCAGACCCGCATGCCGAATTTGCTGTCGTAGTCCTTGCGGAACCGACGACGGTAGCCTTCGTCCTGCAGCAGCGCATTACGCTCGACCTCGTCGCGCAGATGCAGCGCCGCGGCCCCGGCGCCGAACTCCTCGAAGACCACCAGATCGATACCGTCGGCGTAGACCTCGAACGGCACCGGCAGGTGTTGCCAGCGGAAGTCGGCGCCGAAACGGTTGACCGACCGTGCCAGCGGTCCGAGCAATGCAATCGCGAACGGGTTGGACTTGACGTCGGCCGCCGACAGCAGGCTGGTCTTGAGCGTGTCGCGCAGAACCGGAAGTGACTGTGCCAGCTGGGTGAGCAGGTTGAGCGGGTTGCCGATGTCCGGACCGGACTGCAGCGCCCGGCCCCGGCGCCGAAGCAGGGACTTGAGCCGGCGCAACTCGCGGGGCTTGGCGTAGGTGGACGGCAGGGTGCGCGAGCGACACGTGTCGCCGTCGATCTTGTCGAAAAGCAGCTGCTGGGAGGACATACCCAGGAAGCCGGCGTCCAGGGCCTCGGTGAGCATCCGCTCCATCTCGGCCATTTCGCCCGCGGTGGGCTTTACCTGAGATCGGGTCGCGCGGTCCAATCCCATTGTGGCGGTGCGCATATCGGAGTGGCCGATGAATGCCGCAAGGTTGGGACCCAGCGGCCTTGCCTCCAGAGCCGCGATGTACTGGTGTGCACTCGTCCAGGTTTTCGCGTTGTCCACGGTGTCGATGACGTGCTCGCGGGGGATCGCCTCGACCCGGCCGAACAGGTCGCCGGCATCCGTGCCGCCGACATGGACGGTCGACAGCGAGCAGGAACCGATCAGCACCGTGGTCACGCCGTGCCGCACCGATTCGGGCAGACCGGGACCGTCCAGCACCTCGACGTCGTAGTGGGTGTGGATGTCGACGAACCCGGGAAGCACCCACTTACCGGCGGCGTCGACGATCTCGGCGCAGCCGGTCTCCTCGAGCGCGTGCGGGGTCACCGCGGCGACGCGGCCGTCCCGGATTGCGATGTTCCGCAGCGCCGACGGGGCGCCGGTGCCGTCGAACCACCGGGCGTCGCGGATGATCGTGTCGTAGGTCACCGCCTCAGGTAACCGCCCGGGTAGGCCGGTGTCAACAACGGGGGCTCAACTCCGGTGGCCCGGATCGAGGTCCTTGACGTCGGCGTAGGTCAGGAGTCGGTCGAGCACCTCGGGCGCACAGCCGGCAACCGGCTCGGTGAGGTGACCGACATGGTCGCCGAGGTCGAATCGCCCGAGGACCCTCCCGACGAACCAGGCCGCCGCCCGACCCAGGATCGGCACCCCCTCCGGGCCGTTCCACCACGAGCAGTGAACTTGTCCACCCCGTCAACGGTGTCGCCGCCGAACAGCCGGGCCAGGTCGGGGCGCCCGGCGGTGATCCGATCTCAGCCTGCGACGCGGGCCGCGCTGCCCAGCCGCACCGGCAGTTCGGCCCAGCCACGCAGCACCCGGGTGTCGCGCCGGCAGCCTTCGCCGGCCGGCAACGCGCCGGGGAAGTGGGTGAAGAACTGTCGCAACCCCG
>JAHZJY010000285.1 GCA_022600695.1 Actinomycetes bacterium
CTACCGGCACGGTCCGGTGTCGATATACGACCTGAAAGGGCTCGGTTTGGCGGAGTTCCGAAACGGGTGGGTCGGTCCGACTCCGGTCGTGCGGCCGGTGGACCAACTCGCGGTCGGACTGGCGGTCGGACTGCTCCTGGCCTGGGTCATCCGCAGCCGGCGGGTCTGGCCACGCATCGTGGGGGAGGCCTCGAGTCTGTGGCAGGCCTTCGGGCCCGCCCTCACCGCGGGGGTCGTGTTGGCGGGCGTGTGCCTGACGTCGGTTCTCCTGCTGATGTTGCGTGTCTGGCTGACTCCGATGACCGCGATGTCAGCCGCCCTGGTGGTCGCGTTGGTCAACCCCCACAAAGCCGGATCCTTGCTGCGCCTTGGTGTGGCCGGGCTGACCTGGCGGAGAGTCGCCGGTGCGGGATTGCTGGTCGTACCGCTCGCCGGCATCATCGCTCTGGCGGTTCTCAGCGCGGCGAGTGAAGACATCACCCAAGTCCAGCAGATTCTCGATGATCCCGCGGCAGTGCACATTCCGCCCGATACCGCAGAAGGTTGACGCAGTGCGGCACATTCGCGAAACGTTGATCGTGCCTGGTGGGGGCGCGCAACGGCACCGTCGCCGGGCGGAAGGGCCGGCATTCGGATGACCGGCACGCCGAAGGACGGTACCGGCGCCGAGCAACGCCGTAAGCGCGGCTTGCTCGTCCGCAGCGCCGCGTCGCTGGTCTCCACATCCGTGGTGACCTCCGGGCTGGGCTTCATCTACTGGACGGTCGCCGCGCGGATGTTCTCGGCGTCTGAAGTGGGCGAGTCGGCGACGGCCATTGCTGCGATGAGTTTGATCGCGCCGTTCACGTTGCTCGGCTTCGGTACGGCGCTGATATTCAAGCTTCCGACGATGAGTTCCGGCCGTGCGCAACTGGTCTCGACCGCCGCGGTGGTCTGCGCGGTTATCGGCGGTCTGGTCGCCCTGGTGTGCGCGCTGGCATTGCCCACCGATTTCCTCGGTCTGCCGGGCATCGGCCATGACGTCCGCACCACCCTGCTCTTCGTGGGCGGTGTCTCGGCACATGCCGTCGCGATGATGCTCGACTCCGCGCTGCTGAGCATCGTGGGAGGTGGCGTCCAACTCAAGCGCAATATCGTTCAAGCGGTCGTCAAGCTGGTTCTCCTGGTCGTCTTCGCTCTGACGCTGTCTCGCTACGGAGCGCTGAACATCTATGCCAGCTGGTTCGTCGCCACCGTCACCTCGATCGCCGTGGTGGGCGTGTTGTTGCTGCGCCGGAGCCGATTGTCGGTCCGCTCGATCCGGCCACGCTTCTCCGCGCTCCGCGCGTTGCGTTTACAAGCCGCCAAGCACCATGTTCTGAACCTGTCGCTGACGGTGCCCTTCTTCGCGATGCCGATCCTCGCCAACGTGATCCTGGGTTCTGAGAAGGCCGGATACCTCTATGCCACGTGGTCGCTGGCCGGGTTCGTGTTCGTCCTGCCGATCGCCATGTCCATGGCCCTGTTCGCGTCCGGGGCACGGGACTCCAGCACGATCCTGTCGGAGTTCCGATTCTCCCTGCGCAACTCGATGGCCGCGTGTGTGGCCGCCAACCTCGTGATCCTCCCGTTGGGCGGGCTGTTGCTGAGCATCTTCGGCGCGGCCTACGCCGCGAACGGGCGCACGGTGTTGATCGTGCTGTGCATCGGGGGGCTCGGGCTGGTCATCCGGGATCATCATGTGGCCGTCGCGCGGATCAGCGGCAATGTGGGACGCGAAGCGGTCCTGATGCTGGCGCTGGGTGGGTGCGAACTGGTCGGCGCGGCGATCGGCGCCTCGCGCGGCGGGCTGCTCGGGCTGAGCCTGGGTTGGCTCGCCGCCGTCGGGATCGAGGTCCTGGTCTGTACACCCCGGGTGTGGCGGGCGTACCGCGGACGAATCGAGGTGGCGGCCTCCTAGGATGGTGGAACATACCTGAGGCAGGACGGACGGTGACAGCAGCGGTGGATGCGGCAGGCGGAGTCGGTCTGGTCGTGGCGCTGCTGGTGGTCCTCGGCATCGGCGCCAGCACGAATCCCAGTCTCAGCATTGCCCGGCCGCACGGTTGCAGTGAGCCCTGGGCGGACGCCGCCGGGCGGTCAGCTTCGTTCATCTCGCCCGAAGCCGGCCCGGCGGCCCCGTCCCCCGAGCCTTCCCAGAGCGGGCGATCCACCGAGGTGGTCGACAGTTTCGACGGTCCCGCGGGGGCGGCGCCCGACCCGGAGAAGTGGACCGTGATCGAAGGCTCGGGCTGGGATCGGGGAATCCAGAACTACCGCCCGGACAACGCGGTGCTCGACGGGCAAGGCCACCTGATGCTCCGGGCGCAGAAGACCGATTCCGGCTACGTCTCGGGGCGCGTGGAGACCAGGCGTAAGGCGAACTTCGGTTACGGCACTCTGATCGCCCGTATCAAGATGCCGGCCGGAACCGGACTGTGGCCCGCTTTTTGGCTGCTTGGCGCCGATGAAGACACCAATCCGTGGCCCGGTGCCGGGGAAATCGACGTCGTGGAGATGGTGTCCGATCCGCGGAAGTGGTACGCGTCGATTCACGGCCCCATCTCGGGGGTCGAAGACTATTTGCAGGCCCAGATCAGCGGTGAAGGTCCCGATCTGAGTGCCGACTTCCACGACTACTGGGTGATTCGCCGCGAGAACGCCATCACCGTCGGCATCGACGACACCGTGTGGGGAACCTTCACCCCGGATTCGCTGCCGCCCTCGGCTGAGTGGGTGTACAACAAGCCGTTCTGCGCCATCTTGAATCTCGCGGTCGGCGGCGATTGGGCCGGCCCGCCGGACAGTTCGACGGAGTTTCCCGCGATCATGCTGGTCGACTATCTGCATTGGGAGCCGGCCTGAGACCGGACGGACCACACCATAGGGGTCCCTTTCCGGTGGGCACGCAACCTTAACGGTGTGAGAGAGTGCCGGTCACGTCCCTTCCTCAGGTTCACTCTTCTGCTGACCGTCCGCTTCCTGTTGGTTCTCGGATCCACGGCTGCGCGGCTTGCGTGTCCTCGCGAGGATCCAGACTGCGCCGACGAGTGCGACAGCGGCGATGACGCCGGCGGTCCACCAGGCCCACCCCTGCCCTGGCTGTCTCGTGCCCGACGCGTCCGATGGCGTCGGGAGATCGGTGCGGCGGTTGGGGACGGTGACCGGCTCATTACCCGGCACGGAGATGACCGCGCGGCCGTCCAGATCCGACCACCGGCCCGACTTGGCGGACAACCAGCGCAACAATTCGTCGAGTTGCGCGGGTGAGCCGTTGGAGGTGGCGATCAGAATCGAACGTTGACCGTCGAACAGGGTCTGCAGCGAGCCGAAATTGATTGCCGGCTCCAGCGTCATCGACACCGGTTCGTCGGCCTCGTTGAAGGCCTGGATGGTGATGCGGCCCTGATCAGCGCTGAACGGGAGTGCGAACGTGTCATCGGTCCAGCCGCCGGCGGAGATCAGGACCGCCGGATCCCGGCTTGCGATCGCCTGCTCGAGAGTGGTCACCGTGGTGACCAGCGGCGCGGCGCTGTTGCGCTGGAGGCCCACGATGATCTGGGCCGCCCGGATGGTGTCGCCCAGGGCGTCGTCGCCGATACCGACCTGGATGCGCGGCATGAGTGCCTGCGGCAGTGAGCGGAAACCCGGCGGCACGGGTGGACTGGCGCGTTTCGCCTCGACGACCGTGCTGTCGTCGATCCGCAGGACGATGTTGAGGTAGTCGTTGCAGTGTCCAGGGTCACCGGTCGTGTGCAGTCGGACCTTGAGGGTCGTGATGCGGTCCACCAGCGTGTTCGGGATGTCGACCCAGCGATCGATGGTGCCCTCGGCGTTGACCGGCCAGCGATCGATGATCTCCCCGTCGACCGCGGCGGTCACCTCGCCGTTGAAGTTCCCGGCCAACGGCGTGTAGGACCCGATCAGGTGGACGCGCATCGCCTCCAGCGTCTGGCCGAACAGACTCTGGTCAACTTTGATGTTGACCTCTGGTCGCAGAGACTCCGCGGTGAGCCCGGTTTGGTTGAGCTCCTTGAGGGTGGCGGAATCGCCCGCGGGTGCCTGCTCAGTGGTCAGTGGCCCGGCAATCGCCTTGGGGCTGAGCGCATAGGGCAGCGACGCATCCGTCAGCAGCCGGGTCTGATTGGTCAGCTCCTCACCGGGTCCCGAGATCAGCAGCGCGGGCAGCGCGCCGGGGTTGGGCTGAAGTGACAGGCCCACGGCCCCCTCGTCCTGGCTTTCTCGGACGATGATCTGCCGGCTACCGGGTGCCGGGGCCGGAAGCGTGGGCGCGCGCCCGGGTCGGAGCGCGACGACGGTGATGGCCGTGTTCTGCCAGCCGTAGCGGGTCGTCATCGCAGCGGCCAGTTGAATCGCCGCCTGGGACTCCGACTGGGACGGTTCCGCCGGCACCGCGATGGTCAGCCCGCGAAGCGTCGGAGGTAGGAATTCGGCGACCGTCGTCGGGACGACCTCTTTCCCGGTGAACGTTATCGAGCTGTTGACCAGCCGAATCGGGGCCTGTGGATCCCAACAGTAGTAGTCCTCGAACGGCACCGCGCTCACCGTCAGCGTCACACTCGCCCAGTTGTCGAACACCTGCACCCCCGGCAGCGGGATGACCATCGCGGCCTGATCTTCACCAGGCAGCTTCATCCGGCTGATGGTGCGTTCGCCCTGTGTCACGGTCAACGCGCCGAAGCGGAGGTTGACCGGGACTTCGAGCGTCGCGTTCAACGTCGCCGTGGCCAGACCCTGCGGCACCGTGAACGAGATCGAGCTACTCGTGA
>JAHZJY010000286.1 GCA_022600695.1 Actinomycetes bacterium
CACTCGGCGATCGCCTGCTCGGCGAGCGACTCCTGGTCGACGGGAATCGGGTCGGCGGTGACCACGGCGTACTCCTGGTCATCGAGTTCGAACATCTCCGGCGCGATTCCCACGCAGATGGCATTACCTTCGCAGCGATCCGGGTCGACGACGACTCGCATGACAACCTCCTAGGCCGGACGGTCCGAAATTCACTCGAAATTCCCGCAGCACCACGATACGACGTATGCCGCCGGTCGCAGTCGAGAACGCTGCTGGACCCCCAGACTAGAACGTGTTACAACCGATAAAGGCGGCGGGTCGCCGGCCATCGGAACACCGCGGCGACGATCCACCCCCGACCACTCATCGAGCCGGAGGCCGCAGGCATGCGTATCAGCTACACCCCGGAACAGGAGGACCTGCGCCGCGAGCTGCGCGCCTACTTCAGCACCTTGATGACAGCGGAGCGCCGGGAAGCCCTGATGTCGACCGCCGGCGAGTACGGCAGCGGCAACGTCTACCGGGAGACCGTGGCCCAGATGGGCCGCGACGGATGGCTGGCTCTGGGCTGGCCCACCGAATACGGTGGTCAGGCCCGCTCGACGATGGATCAGTTGATCTTCACCGACGAGGCCGCCGTCGCGGGCGCGCCGGTTCCGTTCCTCACCATCAACAGCGTCGCCCCGACGATCATGGCCTTCGGCACCGAGGAGCAGAAGCGGTTCTACCTGCCCGGTATCGCGCGCGGCGATATCCACTTCTCCATCGGATACTCCGAGCCCGGCGCCGGAACCGACCTGGCCAATCTGCGCACCACGGCCGTCCGCGACGGCGATGACTATCTGATCAACGGCCAGAAGATGTGGACCAGCCTGATCCAATATGCCGACTACGTCTGGCTGGCGGCGCGCACCAACACCGAGGCCAGGAAACATCGCGGCATCTCGGTGCTCATCGTGCCCACCGCGGCCGAGGGCTTCTCCTGGACCCCGGTGCACACCATGGCCGGTGCGGGCACCAGCGCCACCTACTACTCCGACGTCCGGATACCAGTCGGCAACCGGGTGGGCGAGGAGAACGCCGGCTGGAAGTTGGTGACCAACCAGCTCAACCATGAACGGGTCGCGCTCGTCACCGCCCAACCGATCATCACCGCGCTGACCCAGGTCCGGCAGTGGGCGCAGAACACCAAGGACGCCCAGGGCGCTCGGCTGATCGACTCGGAGTGGGTGCAGCTGAACCTGGCCCGGGTGCATGCCAAGGTGGAGTACCTGAAACTCATCAACTGGGAGTTGGCGTCAGCGCAATCGGAGGCCCCGTCGGCGGCAGACGCCTCAGCCGCCAAGGTGTTCGGCACCGAATTCGCCACCGAGGCCTACCGGCTACTGATGGAAATCCTCGGCCCGTCGGCCACACTGCGTCAGGATTCGCCCGGCGCGTTGCTGCGCGGCCGGGTCGAGCGGATGCATCGCTCATCGCTGATCCTCACCTTCGGCGGCGGCACCAACGAGGTCCAGCGCGACATCATCGGCATGGCGGCCCTCGGCCTGCCCCGAGCGAACCGCTGACGACAAGGGGCCCGAGATGGATTTCACCAGAACCGAAGCGGCGCAGGATCTTTCCGGGCTGATCGACACCATCGTCGACGCCGTCTGCACACCGGAACACCAACGCGACCTGGACAGGCTCGATCAGCGGGTCGATGAGAAGCTCTGGCGCGCACTGACAGAGGCCGACGTCCTCAGCGCCGCGGCTCCGGAGGCGATCGGGGGCGGCGGATTCGGCGTGCTGGAGCAGGCGGCGATCCTCACCGCGCTGGGACGCCAGCTCGCCGCCGTGCCCTACCTGGAATCGGTGGTGCTCGCGGCCGGCGCGATTGCCGAGTTCGGATCAGCGGAACTGCAACAGTCCTGGGCGGTGCCGGCCGTCGCCGGTACGAAGGTCGTGACGGTCGCCCTCGACGGTGAGCTGGGGCAGGGGCCGGTGCAGGCCACCGCGTCTGCTGACGGATTCCGGTTGACCGGTACCCGCACCCAGGTGCCCTTCGGTCCGGTCGCCGACGGGTTCCTGGTTCCCGCCGAAACCGACTCGGGCACTGTCGTTTTCCTCGTGGCCGCCGATGATCCGAGCGTCTCGGTGACCGCACAGGACACCACCGGTCACACCAGTGCCGGTGAGCTGGATCTGTCCGGCGTCGAGGTTCCGGCCGACCGCGTCGTGGGAGACGCCGAGGTGCTGGCCTGGCTGACCACCCGGCGGGCAGTGGGCCTCGCCGCCTTCCAGCTCGGTGTACTCGAGCGCGCGTTGGCGCTGACCGCCGAGTACGCCCGGACCCGGGAGCAGTTCGACCGTCCGATCGGCAGCTTCCAGGCCGTCTCACAACGCCTGGCCGACGACTACATCGACATCAAGGGTCTGCGGCTCACCTGCGAACAGGCCTCCTGGCGGCTGTCGGAGGGGCTGCCCGCCGAGGTTGAAGCGGCCACCGCCGCATTCTGGGCTGCCGAGGCCGGACACCGGGTGGCGCACAGCACCGTGCACATCCACGGCGGAGTGGGAATCGATGTGGATCACCCCGTGCACCGGTACTTCATCATCGCCAAACAGACCGAATTCGCCCTCGGCGGAGCCACCGCCGCGCTGCGGATCATTGGGCGCGACCTGGCAGATACCCCGGCCTAGGGTGACCACCGCGCCTACCGTCACCGATCTGTTGGTGCCGCTTGCCGAGGTTGACGACCGCGGCGTGCATGCCGATGACGGCTCCTATGCGACCTGGCGCGGGCACATCCAACAGGGTGCCGACCTGGCCGCCGCGCTGCGCGCGCGGATGGATCCGGACAGTCCCCCGCATTTCGGCGTCCTGCTCGGCAACACCCCACTGTTCTCCGCGCTGCTGGTGGCCGCCGGGCTCAGCGGCATGGTGGCGGTCGG
>JAHZJY010000287.1 GCA_022600695.1 Actinomycetes bacterium
CTGGTGCGATCCCGCTCGCGGATGCGAATGCCCGGCCAGGCGCTGGCCGCCGAGGCCGCCGGCCCGGCGATGGCGGTCATGACACGCGGAATGCTGGTGGGGATCAAACGCCGGGCCGAGCAGACCTGGCGGGAGAGCTGATCTCAGTTCCGGAAGTCCAGCACCTCGGCGTCTGAAAGGGCGGCGTCTGAAAGGGCGGCGTCTGAAGGGGCGGCGTCTGAAGGGGCGGCGTCTGAAGGGGCTTTGTACCCTCGGCGGGAGGGGCGGTTCCGGTGCAGGATTGGCTGGGCCGGGCGAGGGCCGGTGCGGGTCGGAGAGGGGTCGCGATGACCGACGGTGCCGATGCTCTCCTGCCCCGGATCACCGAGACCCACACCGGTTTGGTCGTGCTCCTCGGCGACCGCGCCTACAAAGCGAAGAAGCCCGTCAGGACCGACTTCCTCGATTTCTCCACGCCCGCCAGCCGGCAGCGGGCGTGCACCCGTGAGGTGTTGCTCAACAGCCGGCTGGCGCCGGACAGCTACCTGGGTATCGCCCACTTCCAGTCGCCGGAGGGCGGTGAGGCCGAGCCGGTCATCGTGATGCGCCGTCACCCGGACCAGTGTCGGCTCGCGACCATGGTGCGACGCGGCGAGGATGTGACCGGGAAACTCTCGGAGATCGCCGGGACGCTGGCCGGTTTCCACGCCGGCGCCCGGCGCGGCGCAGAAGTGGACGATGAGGGTCGGGTTGAGGCCGTCAGCGCGCGCTGGCAGGAGAATCTGGCTGAGCTCGCCCGATATGCCGACGGCGGTGTCCCCGGGCTGCGTTCCGATGCCGTCGATGAAATCGCCGAGCGTACAACGACGTTCCTGGCCGGCCGCTCGGCGTTGTTCGGTCGTCGAATCGCCGATCGGCGTGTCCTCGACGGTCACGCCGACCTGCTGGCCGATGACATCTTCTGCCTGCCCGAGGGCCCGGCGCTGCTGGACTGCCTGGAGTTCGATGACCGGTTGCGCTATGTCGACGGCGCAGACGATGCCGCGTTCCTGGCGATGGATCTGGAGTTCCTGGGCCGTGCCGATCTCGCCGCGTTCTTCCTCGGCCGGTACCGGACGCTGGCGAAGGATGATGCACCGGAATCCCTGCTGCACTTCTACATCGCCTACCGCGCCGTGGTGCGGGCCAAGGTCGATTGTGTGCGGTACACCCAGGGCAGTCCCGGATCGGGCGGTGATGCCCAGGCGCACCTCGGTATCGCCCTCGAGCACCTGCGCACCGGTGCGGTTCGGCTGATCCTGGTCGGCGGCGGCCCCGGGACCGGAAAGACGACCCTGGCCCGTGGGATCGCCGACCGGGTCGGCGGCCGGGTGATCTCCACCGACGACGTGCGGGCCGCGATGGCGGCCCGCGGCGAGATCGACGGTCAGCCCGGGATCCTCGGCGAAGGCCTTTACAGCCGAGAGAACGTCGCGAAGGTCTACGACGCCGTTCTGGGTCAGACCCACCGCGGCCTGTGCGAGGGTCATACGGTGATCCTGGACGGCACCTGGACCGACCCCGGTCACCGGCAACGGGCTCGTCGGGTGGCCGCCGAGGGATCGGCGCCGGTGGTCGAATTCTCCTGCACCGCACCGCTGGAGACGACGGTCAGCCGGATCCGCAACCGGGGGCCCACCGCATCCCAGATCACGCCTGATCTCGCGATCGCGCTGGCCGGTCAAACCGGTGCCGGTGAGGACGGCCCGCCGGGTATTCACCCCATCGACACCGCCAGAGACCCAGCCGAGGTGCTCGCCGAGGCGGTCGGCATTTGCCGTGCCGCCGGTTGAACAGAGAAGGAGAAGGTTGATGCGATACGTCGAGGACATTGCGAATCTCGGGATGGCCGACGCCGAGGAGGCCGGCGGCAAGGGGGCCAACATGGGCGAGATGGTCAAGGCCCGACTCCCGGTTCCACCCGGCTTCGTGGTGCTGCGGGACAGCTACCTCTCGTCGATGCGGACAGCCGGTGTGGCCGATGAGCTCAACGCGGCGCACCGGGAGGCCATGTTGCACGCGCTCGACACCGGCCGGTTCGATGAGATGTGCGCCACGATGAAGACTCTGGTGCTCCGAGCCGGGATGCCCGTGGACGTCCGGGAGCGGATTCTGGCGTCCTATCGGGCGATGGGAGCGGATTGCTTCGTCGCGGTCCGTTCGTCGGCCACCGGCGAGGACGGCGCCGACGCCTCGTTCGCGGGGATGAACGAGACCTACACCAATGTGCGCGGTGAGCGGCAACTGATTGAAGCGGTGCAGAACTGCTGGGCGTCGTTGTTCGGATCCCGGGTCGTCTCGTATCGGGCGAGCCGGGGATTCACCGCGGACCCGGCTATGGCGGTGGTCGTCCAGGCGATGATCGCTTCGGAGCGCTCGGGAGTCGCGTTCACCGCCGATCCGACGACCGATGCGACCGACCGGGTCGTCGTCGAGGGCGCGTTCGGTCAGGGCGAGGTGGTGGTATCGGGCTCGGTGGAACCCGACAACTATGTGGTGGACAAGAAGTCCGGGGAGATCCTGTCCCGGCACATCGGATACAAGTCTTTCGAGATCATCCGTGGCGACGACGGCAGGGACCAGCGCATCGAACTCGATGAGGCGAAGGCCGAGGCGCAGGTGCTCACCGACGACGAGGTGCGGGAGATCGCCGCGATCGCCGTCCGCAGTGAGCAGCACGCCGGCTGCCCCCAGGACACCGAATGGGCGATCGCCGACGGTACGACCTACATTGTGCAGACCCGCCCGATCACCACCCTCCATCGCGCCGGCTCACCCGCTGCGGAGAAGCACGACGTGCTGATCCAGGGTCTCCCCGCGGTGCCTGGCGGGGTGTCCGGTGTGGTCCGGGTGCTCGCGGACGTCAGCGAGGGTGCCCGCCTGCAGGACGGTGAGGTGCTGGTGGCCAAGATGACCAACCCGGACTGGTTGCCGACCATGCGGCGGGCGTCTGCCCTGATCACCGACACCGGCGGGATGACGTGCCACGCGGCGATCGTCGCCCGGGAGTTGAAGGTGCCCTGCATCGTCGGCGCCCGAACCGCGACCAGGGATCTGACCGACGGCATGGTGGTAACCGTCGACGGAACGCACGGGCGGGTTCTGGCCGGCCGGGCGGACGTCGGGGGCGCCACGGCGACGCCGGTGACCGGTCCGGCCGGGGGTGCCGCGGCGGCCGTGGCCTCGGAGGTGACCGGGACCAAGATCTACGTCAACATCCTGCTGCCCGATACCGCCGATGACGTTGCCGGACAGGATGTCGATGGCGTCGGACTGCTGCGCGCGGAGACCATGCTCACTGATTCGTTGAGCAACCGGCATCCGCGCGCGCTGATCGCCAACGGCGAACAGGACACCCTGGTGGAGAAGTTGTCCGAGGCCGTCGGCCGGGTTGCGTCGGCGTTCGGGCCCCGGCCGGTGGTGTACCGGGCCAGTGACTTCCGCACCAACGAGTTTCGCAAGCTCGAGGGCGGCGACGCCTTCGAGCCCGAGGAGCACAACCCGATGATCGGCTATCGGGGCTGCTACCGGTATGTGGACAACCCGGACCTGTTCAATCTGGAACTGCAGATGCTGGCCCGGGTACGCGAGCAGAATCCCAATCTGCATCTGATGATTCCGTTCGTCCGCACCCGCTGGGAACTCGAGAAGTGCCTGGAGTTGGTCGACGCCAGCCCGCTGGGTCGCCAGCGCGGACTGCATCGGTGGGTGATGGCCGAGGTGCCGTCGGTGGTGTACTGGCTGCCCGAGTACGTCGGCCTCGGCATCGACGGTGTGTCGATCGGCAGTAACGACCTGACCCAGCTCGTCCTCGGCGTCGATCGCGACTCTGATCAGTGCGCGGAGTTATACGACGAGTCCGACGCCGCGGTGCTCGACGCGATCGGCCGCGTCGTCGGTACCGCGCGACGGTTGGGCATCACCTCGTCGCTATGCGGTCAGGCCCCGTCGACACGGCCCGACTTCGCCGAGCACCTGGTGCGGATGGGTATCACGTCGATCTCGGTGACCCCGGACGCGGTGTCGCGGACACGGCGCAATGTCGCCGCCGCCGAACGGCGCCTGCTCCTGGAGTCCGCGCGGGCCCGAAACGACTGAAGCCCGCGCTGCCGAGGAGTCGGTGGCTCGGCAGCGCGGGGCTATGGGGGATATCGCCGCGGACCCGCGCGCCGTTACCGGTACCGGCGGGACAATCCCCGGGAAGTGCCGGTCGCTGTCCTAGGGTGTGGGTGATGTCCGAGCCGCGCCGAACCGTCCCTGCCGGGTCATCGCTGTCGCGCCGGGTCGTGCTGAA
Source organism: Actinomycetes bacterium (assembly GCA_022600695.1). Classification (GTDB taxonomy): domain Bacteria; phylum Actinomycetota; class Actinomycetes; order Mycobacteriales; family Mycobacteriaceae; genus Mycobacterium. The sequence continues at coordinate 4,313 of JAHZJY010000287.1, forward strand.
GTTCGCTGCCGCCGCGCCCGCCGCGGCGGGCCTGGGTGCCCTGGCCGGGGCCGTCGGCCCGGTCGCCGCCTCGGCGGACTCACTGGGCATTTTGTTCGACTACTCCGCCGGGGTGCTCAGGGCGGCCGATATCAAGGCCGCCGGCGGGCTGGGCGCCATTCGCTACGTTTCCGACCGGCGACCCGGCGCGCAGTGGATGCTCGGTAAACCCATGCAACTGGACGAGGCACGCGACCTGTACGAGGCCGGGCTGAAAATCGTCTCCAACTACCAGTTCGGCAAGCAGGAGACCGCCGACTGGCTGGGCGGCCAGTCGGCCGGCGTCAAACATGCCAGGCGGGGCTGGGAGTTGCACACCGCGGCCGGCGGACCGGTCGGGGCCCCGATCTATGCATCCATCGATGACAATCCCAGCTATACCCAGTACAAACAGCAGGTCGCGCCGTATTTGCGCGGCTGGGAATCGGTGGTCGGGCACCAACGGCTGGGGATCTACGGCAACTCCGAGACCATCGACTGGGCGCTCCAGGACGGGCTCGGTTCCTGGTTCTGGCAGCACAACTGGGGCTCACCGCGCGGGTTCGTACATCCGGCAGCCCATCTGCACCAGTTCGAGATCGACGCGCGCAGTGTCGCCGGTGTCGGTGTCGACCTGAACAACATTCTCAAGCCGCAATTCGGTCAGTGGGATTAAAGCCGATTCGGCGGAACAATTGTCTACGCGCGCGCCGATCGACCGCATGCGGTGCCGCCGGCACCGACGCCGATCGCGAGATAACGATTCGATAACAATCCCGCTTTGATCAGCGAAATTCTAGCTACTCGACCGTAACCGCGTGCACGCAGGACGTTTGTCGCGGCCGGTCACGGCGGCCGCCGGACCGGCTGTTACCCAGTGTTGGGTTACCCGCGCGTAGAACTACTCGGTAACCAATCCGGGCCGGACAATTCGCCAGGTTCTTATGGGACTCTTAGTGCTGATTTCGCGGACAGCAGGGAGACGCAGTGACGATCCACGAGCACGACCACATGCCGTCGGGGGACAACGCGGACCGGCCTGCGCGACACGGCGCGGACCGGGTAGCTGCTCCGGCGCTCGTGGACCGGCTCAACGCCGGGGAGCCGTACGCCGTGGTCTTCGGCGGGCAGGGTCACAGTTCGTGGCTGGCCAGCTTGGAGGAGCTCGTCACCACCGCCGGAATCGAATCGGAGTTGGCCCGGATCGCCGCCGAGGCGGATCTCCTGCTGGAACCGGTCGCCGATGAGATCATCGTCGTGCGCCCGATCGGATTCGAACCACTGCGGTGGGTCCGGGAGCTGGCAGCCGGGGAGCAGGTACCGGCCACCCCGCTGCTGACCTCGGCGGCGGTGTCCTTGCCCGGTGTGCTGCTGACCCAGATTGCGGCCATCCGGGCACTGAGCCGGCAGGGACTGGATTTCGCGGATGCCCCGCCGGTCGCCGCGGCCGGCCACTCCCAGGGTGTGCTGGCGGTCGAGTCACTGCGGGCCGCCGGGGCCCGGGATGTGCAGCTGCTGGCCCTGGCTCAACTCATCGGTGCCGCCGGGACGCTGGTGGCGCGCCGCCGTGGCATCGTCGCCCTCGGCGACCGCTCGCCGATGGTCTCGGTGGCCAACGCCGATCCGGAGCGCATCGCCGCGCTACTCGAGGATTTCGCCCGGGACGTCCGCACGGTGAAACCGCCGGTGCTGTCCATCCGCAACGGCCGCCGCGCGGTGGTCATCACCGGCACCCCCGAGCAGCTGTCCCGGTTCGAGCTGTACTGCCGGCAGATCGCCGATACCGAGGCCCTCGAGCGGAAGAAGAAGCTGCGCGGTGGAGCGGTGTTCGCGCCGGTCTTCGATCCGGTCGATGTCGAGGTGGGTTTCCACACGCCGCGACTGGCCGACGGTGTGGAGATCGTCACGCGCTGGGCCGGGGCGGTGGGCCTCGACACCGGCCTGGCCCGCCAGATGGCCGAGGACCTTCTGGTTCGCCAGGTCGACTGGGTTGACGCCGTCGGAGAGCTTGAGGAGGCCGGCGCCCGATGGATCCTCGATCTCGGTCCCGGTGACATCCTGACCCGGCTGACCGCGCCGGTCATCCGTGGACTCGGCGTGGGCATCGTGCCGGCCGCCACCCGCGGCGGACAGCGCAATCTCTTCACCGTCGGGGCGGCGCCGGAGGTCGGCAAGCCGTGGTCGGACTACGCGCCCGCAGCGATCACCCTGCCCGACGGCTCGGTGAAGCTGTCGACTAAGTTCACTCGTCTCACCGGCCGCTCGCCGATTCTGTTGGCGGGGATGACTCCGACCACGGTCGATGCGCGCATCGTCGCGGCCGCGACCAATGCCGGGCACTGGGCCGAGCTGGCCGGTGGCGGTCAGGTCACCGAGGAGATCTTCACCCGGCGGGTGGCCGAGCTCGGCGCGCTGCTCGAGCCCGGTCGGGCCTTCCAGTTCAATGCATTGTTCCTGGACCCCTATCTGTGGAAACTGCAGGTCGGCGGCAGACGGCTGGTCCAGAAGGCCCGGGCGTCGGGCGCCCCGATCGACGGACTGGTGATCAGCGCCGGCCTGCCCGACCTTGAGGATGCCGTCGAACTGATCGACGAACTCACCAGCGCCGGTATCGCTCACATCTGCTTCAAACCCGGCACCGTGGAGCAGATCCGGTCGGTCATCCGGATCGCGGCCGAGGTACCCACCCGCAACGTCATCGCTCATATCGAGGGCGGTCGGGCCGGCGGCCACCACTCCTGGGAAGACCTCGACGATCTGCTGCTGACCACATATTCCGAACTGCGCTCGCAGCCCAACATCACCGTCTGCGTGGGCGGTGGTATCGGCACACCCGAACAGGCCGCCGAGTACCTCACCGGCCGCTGGTCGCTGGCCTACGGGTACCCGCGAATGCCGGTGGACGGCATCCTGGTCGGCACCGCGTCGATGGCGTGTCTGGAAGCCACCACCTCGCCGTCGGTCAAGCAGTTACTGGTCGAGACCGCGGGCACCGACAGATGGGTGGGTGCCGGCAAAGCCAGCGGCGGAATGGCTTCCGGGCGCAGCCAACTCGGTGCCGATATCCACGAGATCGACAACTCGGCCTCCCGCTGCGGTCGGCTGCTCGACGAGGTCGCCGGTGACGCGGAGGCGGTCGCCGCGCGTCGCGACGAGATCATGGCGGCCATGGCGGCCACCGCCAAGCCGTACTTCGGCGACCTCGCGGAGATGACCTACCTGCAATGGCTGCGGCGGTATGTCGAATTGGCCGTCGGCGATGAGGCGGGCGGCTCGGACTCGCCGTGGCTGGATGTCACCTGGCGGGACCGATTCGCCGCTATGCTGCAGCGCTCCGAGGCGCGTCTGGATGTCCGCGACAGCGGGGTGATCGAGACGTCGTTCAGCGGCGGCGGTGCGGCACTGCTGGACGATCCCGACCGGGCGATCGCGGTCCTGTTGGAACGCTACCCGGACGCCGAGAGGGTCCTGCTGCATCCCGCCGACGCACCGTTCTTCGTCGAACTGTGCAAGACGCTGGGCAAGCCGGTGAACTTCGTGCCGGTGATCGACAAGGATGTGCGCCGCTGGTGGCGCAGCGACTCGCTGTGGCAGGCTCACGACCCCCGCTACTCCGCCGATCAGGTGTGCATCATCCCCGGCACCGCGGCCGTCGCCGGTATCACCCGGATCGACGAGCCGGTCGGGGAGTTGCTGGACCGGTTCGAGAAGGCCGCCGTCGACGAGGTCCTGGCCGGCGGACTCGCCCCGGCGCCGGCCGTGTCGCGGCTGCAGGTGCGCCGCGACATCACCGGACCGCTGAGCGTCGTACTGGACTCCCCGGATGTGCTCTGGGCCGGCCGGTCCGCGACCAACCCCGTGCACCGGCTGGCCCCGCCATCGGACTGGCAGGTTCATGATTCCGGTTCTGCTACCAGCAGTTCCACCGGCGCTCGATTGGAGGTCATCGGATCGGACCGGGTGGTGCTGCGGGTTCCGCTGTCGGGTAACTGGATCGACATCACCTTCACCCTGCCGCCCACCGTGGTGGACGGCGGCGCGCCGGTGGTGATCACCGCCGACGCCGCCGCGGCAATGCGTGCCGTACTGGCCGTCGCCGCCGGCGTCGACGGCCCCGACGCGCTGCCCGCACCACTCGGCGGGGCGACCACGGTCACGGTCGACTGGGATCCCGAACGGGTGGCCGATCACACCGGTGTCACCGCCACCTTCGGAGCCCCGCTGGCACCCACCCTGACGACGGTGCCCGATGCGCTGGTCGGGCGGTGCTGGCCCGCGGTGTTCGCCGCGATCGGATCGGCGGTCACCGACACCGGATTCCCGGTCATCGAGGGCCTGCTGTCCCTGGTCCACCTCGACCACGCCGCCCGACTGCTCAAGCCACTGCCGGCGCAGGCGACCCGATTGGTGGTCACCGCAACATCGTCGGTCGCCGTCGACACCGAGGTCGGGCGCGTCGTTCCGATCACCGTCAATGTCAGCGATGCCGGCGGCACCGTGCTCGCGGTGCTGGAGGAACGGTTCGCGATCCGCGGCCGAACCGGGCCGGCCGAACTCAGCGATCCGGTTCGCGCCGGGGGAGCGGTCTCGCGCAACGCCACCGACACCCCGCGCCGCCGGCGCCGCGACGTGACCGTCGCCGCGCCGGTCGATATGCGGCCCTTCGCCCAGGTTTCCGGCGATCACAACCCGATCCACACCGACCGCGCCGCCGCGCTGCTGGCCGGGCTCCCTTCGCCGATCGTGCACGGGATGTGGCTGTCCGCGGCAGCCCAGCACGTGGTGACGGCCACCGACGGCAAGGCGGTGCCGCCGGCCAGGCTGGTCGGCTGGACGGCCCGCTTCCTGGGCATGGTGCTGCCCGGCGACGACGTGGACTTCCGGGTCGACCGGGTCGGAATCGACTTGGGCGCGGAGGTTCTGGAGGTCTCGGCGAGGGTCCGGCGGGGCGGGAGCGAGGCGACTGGGGGGACTGGCACGGGCGGCGAGTTGGTGATGTCGGCGACCGCCCGGCTGGCCGCGCCGAAGACGGCGTATGCGTTTCCCGGGCAGGGTATCCAGCATGAGGGCATGGGGATGGAAGTGCGGTCCCGCTCCAAGGCCGCCCGCACGGTGTGGGACCGCGCCGATGCGTTCACCCGCGATGCGCTCGGCTTCTCGGTGTTGCACGTGGTCCGCGACAACCCCACGAGCCTGGTCGCCCGCGGGGTGCACTACCAGCACCCCGACGGTGTGCTGTACCTGACGCAGTTCACCCAGGTCGCCATGGCGACGGTGGCGGCCGCTCAGGTCGCCGAGATGCGAGAGCAGGGAGCGTTCGTCGAGGGGGCCATCGCCTGCGGCCACTCGGTGGGGGAGTACACCGCGCTGGCCTGCGTGACAGGCGTTTTCGAGCTCGAGGCACTCTTGGAGGTGGTGTTTCACCGCGGCAGCAAGATGCATGAGCTGGTGCCGCGCGACGAGCTCGGTAGATCCGATTACCGGCTGGCCGCCATCCGCCCGACCCAGATCGACCTCGAGCACGATGACGTCACCGGCTTCGTCGCCGAGATCGCTTCCCGCAGCGGGGAGTTTCTGCAGATCGTGAACTACAACCTGCGCGGCTCGCAGTACGCCATCGCCGGTACGGTGCGCGGTCTGGAGGCGTTGCAGGCCGAGGTGGAGCGCCGGTTGGAGATCACCGGCGGCAAACGGGCTTATATTCAGGTGCCCGGAATCGATGTGCCGTTCCACTCCGAGGTGCTGCGCAACGGGGTCGCGGAGTTCCGTCGGTCGCTGGAACGGATCATGCCCGCCGACGCGGACGCCAGTGTGCTGATCGGGCGCTACGTCCCCAATCTGGTGCCGCGGGTGTTCACCTTGGACCGCGATTTCATCGCCGAGATCCGCGACCTGGTACCGGCTGAGCCGCTGGATGAGATCCTGGCCGACTACGACACCTGGATGGCGCAGCGGCCCGGGGAAGTCGGTCGCCGCGTGGTCATCGAACTGCTGGCCTGGCAGTTCGCCAGTCCGGTGCGCTGGATCGAAACCCAGGACCTGCTGTTCACCGAGCAGGCCGAGGGCGGCCTGGGCGTGGAGCGCTTCGTCGAGATCGGGGTGAAGTCCGCACCCACCGTCGCGGGCCTGGCCCGTAACACCCTGAAACTGCCGGATTACGCGTACAGCACCGTCCAGGTGCTCAACGTCGAGCGTGACGCGGCGGTGTTGTTCGCCAATGATGAGGATCCGCCCGAGCAATTCGAGCCGGAGACGGCTCCGGTCGACGCCGTGGCGGTCCCGGAGGCGGCCGTACCCGCTGCGCCCGCCGCACCGGCCGCACCCGTGGCGACATCGGCCGGCCCGCGCCCCGACGACATCGGATTCGATGCCTCCGACGCCACGGTGGCGTTGATCGCGTTGTCGGCCAAGATGCGCATCGATCAGATCGAACCGCTGGACTCGATCGAGTCCATCACCGACGGGGCGTCCTCCCGGCGCAACCAACTACTGGTCGACCTCGGCTCGGAGCTGAATCTGGGGGCCATCGACGGCGCCGCCGAGGCCGACCTGGCCGGGCTGCGCGGGCAGGTCGTCAAGCTGGCCCGCACCTACAAGCCGTTCGGCCCGGTCCTCGCCGACGCCGTCAACGACCAACTGCGGACCGTGCTGGGCCCGTCCGGAAAGCGCCCGGCCGCTGTCGCCGAACGCCTCGCCAAGACCTGGGAACTCGGCGAGGGCTGGGTCAAACACGTCAGCGTGGAACTGGCACTGGGTACCCGGGAGGGCAGCAGCGTGCGGGGCGGGCCGCTGGGCGGCCTTCACGAGGGCGCCCTGCCCGATGCGGCCGCGGTGGATAAGGCAGTGGACAGCGCGGTAGCGGCAGTAGCTGCGCGGCATGGGATTTCGGTGGCGCTGCCGTCGGCTGGTCCCGCCGGGGGTGGCGCGGCGGTCGACTCGGCCGCGCTCGACGAGTTTGCGCAGACCCTCACCGGACGCGACGGCGTGCTGGCCTCGGCGGCCCGGATGGTGCTGAACCAGCTCGGCCTGGACACCCCGGTAAGTGCCGCCCCGGCGGTGACCGACGCCGAGCTGATCGACCTGGTCACCGCCGAACTCGGGTCGGACTGGCCGCGCCTGGTGGCGCCCGCGTTCGACGCCCGCAAGGCGGTGCTACTGGACGATCGGTGGGCCAGCGCCCGGGAAGACCTCGTCACGCTCTGGCTGGCCGAGGAGGACGATATCGAGGCGGACTGGCCGCGGCTCTCCGAGCGGTTCGAGGGCGCCGGTCACCCGGTGGCGACCCAGGCTGACTGGTGGCGAGCCCGTGCGCTGGCCGAGGGGCGGCTGGTGCACGCCTCGCTGTACGCCCGGATCGCGGCCGGTGCGGAGACGCCGGCCACCGGCCGCTACGACGGTGAAGTCGCCGTGGTGACCGGCGCCTCCAAGGGATCCATCGCAGCCTCGGTGGTGGCCGGCCTGTTGGACGGCGGCGCGACCGTCATCGTCAGCACGTCGGCGCTGGACGACGAGCGGCTGGAGTTCTACAAGTCGTTGTACCGCAACCACGCCCGGTTCGGCGCCGCGCTGTGGGTGGTTCCGGCGAATATGGCGTCCTATACCGATATCGACGCGCTGGTGTCCTGGGTCGGTAACGACCAGACCGAGAACCTCGGACCGATGGCGATCCACGTCAAGGACGCCCAGACCCCGACGCTGCTGTTCCCCTTCGCGGCGCCGCGGGTCGCCGGGGATCTCGCCGAGGCCGGTTCGCGCTCGGAGATGGAAATGAAGGTGCTGCTGTGGGCCGTCGAACGGCTCATCGGTGGGTGCGCGGCCATCGGAGCCGATCGCGATATCGACTCCCGGCTGCACGTGGTGCTGCCGGGCTCGCCCAATCGCGGGATGTTCGGCGGGGACGGCGCCTACGGCGAGGCCAAGTCAGCGCTGGACGCGGTGGTGAGCCGCTGGGGCGCGGAATCGTCATGGGCGCAGCGGGTCACCATTGCGCACGCGCTGATCGGTTGGACCAAGGGCACCGGGCTGATGGGTCACAACGACGCGATCGTCGACGCCGTCGAGGCCGCCGGGGTGCGGACCTACAGCACCGCTGAGATGGCGGCCATGCTGCTCGACCTGTGCTCGGCGCGGGCCAGGGCCGCGGCCGCAACGACCCCGCTGAAGGTCGACCTCACCGGCGGTCTGGGCGATATCGAACTGGACATGGCGGACCTTGCTGCCACCGCACGGGAGGGGATGTCCTCGCGGGCAGCGTCTTCCGATGATGATCACCCGGCGGAGGGCGCCATCGCCGCGCTACCGTCCCCGCCGCGCGGGCATCGGGCGGCTCCGCCGCCGGCCTGGGACGACCTCGACGTCGACCCGGCCGATCTGGTGGTCATCGTCGGAGGTGCGGAGCTGGGGCCGTACGGGTCCTCCCGGACGCGCTTCGAGATGGAGGTTTCCGGCGAGCTTTCGGCGGCCGGGGTACTCGAGTTGGCCTGGACCACCGGACTTCTCAGCTGGGAGAACGATCCCAAGCCGGGCTGGTACGACACCGCCGCCGGCGATCTGGTGCCCGAGGAGCAGATCGTCGAGCGGTACCACGATGCCGTCGTGCAGCGCTGCGGTATCCGCGAGTTCGTCGGCGACGGCGCCCTGCGCGGCGATCACTCGGAGGACCTGCTGGTCAGCGTCTTCCTCGATCGTGACTTCAGCTTCGTGGTGTCTTCTGAGGCCGAAGCCCGCGCCTTCGAAGATGCCGATCCGGACCGCACCGTGGTGCGCCCGTCCGGTGACGGCGGCGACTGGGAGGTCATCCGCAAGGCGGGCACCGAGATCCGGGTGCCGCGCAAGGTGAAGTTGTCCCGCACCGTGGGCGGGCAGATCCCCACCGGCTTCGATCCGAAGGTGTGGGGTATCAGCGCCGAAGTGGCCGGCTCCGTTGACCGGGTGGCGTTGTGGAACATGGTCGCCACCGTCGACGCCTTCCTGTCCTCTGGGTTCACCCCGGACGAACTCATGCGCTGGGTGCACCCCAGCCTGGTGGCCAACACCCAGGGCACCGGTATCGGTGGTCTGACCAGCATGCAGACGATGTTCCACGGCAACCTTCTGGGTACCCCGAAGCCCAATGACATCCTGCAGGAGGTACTGCCGAATGTCGTTGCCGCCCACGTGATGCAGTCCTATGTCGGTGGGTACGGCGCGATGGTTCACCCGGTCGGCGCCTGTGCCACCGCCGCGGTCTCGGTCGAGGAGGGTGTCGACAAGATCCGGCTCGGTAAGGCCGAACTGGTGGTTGCCGGCGGATTCGACGACATGACCTCCGACGCGGTGACCGGTTTCGGTGATATGGCGGCCACCGCCGATACCGAGATGATGCGCGCCCGGGGAATCAGCGACGCGAGGATCTCCCGCGCCAACGACCGGCGCCGGCTGGGATTCCTGGAGGCCGAGGGCGGCGGGACCATCCTGTTGGCCCGCGGCGATCTGGCACTGCGGATGGGTCTGCCGGTGCTGGCCGTAGTGGGCTACGCGCAGAGTTTCGCCGACGGTGTGCACACCTCGATCCCGGCGCCCGGCCTCGGCGCGTTGGGTGCCGGCCGCGGCGGTCGGGATTCGGTGCTGGCCCGATCGCTGAGCCGACTCGGCGTCGGTGCGGACGACATCGCCGTGATCTCCAAACACGACACCTCCACGCTGGCAAATGATCCCAACGAGACCGAACTGCACGAGCGACTGGCTGGTGCGCTGGGTCGGGCACCCGGCGCGCCGCTGTTCGTGGTGTCCCAGAAGAGCCTGACGGGCCACGCCAAGGGCGGTGCGGCGGCGTTTCAGATGATGGGGTTGTGTCAGATCCTGCGGGACGGCGTGATCCCGCCCAACCGCAGCCTGGACTGCCTCGACGACGAGATGGCCGACGCCGCCCACTTCGTCTGGCCGCGGCAGACGTTGCGGCTGGGGGGACGGTTCGCGCTGAAGGCGGGTCTGATGACCAGCCTCGGCTTCGGGCACGTGTCGGGTCTTGTCGCCCTCGTGCACCCGCAGGCCTTCCTTGCGGCAGTGCCGGCCGGGGAGCGCGATGGTTACCTGCGGAGGGCCGCCGAACGGGTGCTGATCGGCCAGCGACGGCTCGCCTCGGCCATCGCCGGTGGCCGGCCGATGTATGAGCGGCCCGCCGACCGTCGGTTCGCCCACGATTCCCCGGGGCAGGCTCTGGAGAAG